>JBCCEP010000211.1:0-7249 GCA_039030215.1 Pseudomonadota bacterium | reverse complement strand
CCAGAGAGTACGTCCGAGCGAACCTGATTCAGTTGTGAGCCGCAATGTTAGTTATCGGGACGCCCGCGTAACCGTACCATCTATGCGGCGCATCTATCTCGCGCCTTCCTACCGCATTGCCGAACCGCGCGAGGCAGAGGCGCTCGATATCTTGTCGACCATTCTGGGCGGTGCTTCTACCAGCCGGATTAAACGGGCTTTGATGGTCGATCAGACAATCGCCTCCAGTGCAGGCACCTCTTATTGGGGTGGTTTGTATGACAATGCGGAGTTGTCGGTTTATCTGACACCATTACCCAATGTCGAGCTGGCGAAGGCAGAAGCAGACCTCGATGCTGTTATTGAGGATTTGCGGCAAAATGGAATTACCCAGGAAGAACTTGATACGGCACGCCATTCGCTGATCAAATCCATGATGTTCTCTAGCGACAGCCAGTCCTCCATGGCTCGCCTGTATGGTACGGTGTTGACCACCGGCGGTACGGTTAAGGATGTCGTCGAATGGCCGGACAGGATGATGTCCGTCACGGTGGAAGACGTAAACAAGGCTGCGAGGAAATACCTGGATCCGAAACGAGCTACCACAGGATATCTATTGCCGGAGGCAACGCTATGACTGCTGAACTCGCATCAAGAAGAGCATATCTCCCTACTTCGCTTGCCGGTTTTGCCTGCGCCGTGATCTTTGCCGTTGCTTCCAGTTTGATTGTCGCAACGAACGCTCAGGCCATAACAATCCAGGAAGTCGAGGCAGAAAGTGGCGTCAAAGCCTGGCTGGTCGAAGACTACACGGTTCCGATCGTAACAATTTCAGCTTCCTTTCGCGGTGGAGCAACCCAGGATCCTGAGGGCAAGGAAGGCATGGCAAGCCTGCTTTCGACCCTCTTCGATGAAGGTGCCGGGCCTTACGATTCAAAGGACTTCCAGGCCCGGCTCGAAAAGCTTGGCGTTTCGCTCAGATACAACGATTCAAGGGACAGTTTCCGCGTTTCGCTGAGGACCCTGAAATCCGATCTCGACAACGCGGTCGACATGATGCGGCTTTCCCTTACCGATTTGCATTTCGAGGAAGATTCGATCAGCAGAATGCGCGAGGCATTGAAGGCCCGGATCGTGCGACGCGAGAACAATCCCTCCACCAAGGCAGGTGAGGCATTGCGTTTGAGCTTGTTTGGCGAGCATCCCTATGCACGCTCATCACGGGGAACAATCGAAGGCTTGTCGGCGATATCGCGGGATGATCTGGTTGCCCATTTCAAACGGCTCTTTGCGAAAGACAATCTGACAGTGGCCGTGGTCGGCGCGGTCAATGCCGCTGAAACCGAAGAAATGCTGGAGAAAATATTCGGCGTACTGCCCGAAACCGCTGATCTAAAGGCAGTGGACAAGGTAGATGTGAAATTTGGCGAAGATATCCGGATCGATGAGAACCTTCCCCAATCGACAATCACCCTGGCATTGCCCGGCGTTGCACGGAAGGATCCCGAATTTTTCGCAGCCTATCTGATGAACCAAATTCTGGGCGGGGGAACCTTTTCCTCGCGCCTTTATGATGAAATCCGTGAGAAGCGCGGCCTTGCCTATTCCGTCTATTCAAGTCTGACCAATTATGACAATGCGTCGTTTCTTTCTCTGGGCTCCAGGACAAAAGCCGAAAGAGCAGGTGAAACCCTGTCGATAATGCGTTCCGAAATCGAGCGGATGGCAACCGAAGGCCCGACAGCAGAAGAGTTGGAGAGCGCCAAGAAATATGTGATCGGTTCCTACGCCATCAACAATCTCGATACCACCTCGAAAATTGCACGTGTCCTCGTTACCTTGCAGGAGGAAGAGCTGGGTCGTGATTACATCGACCGCAGGGAAGAGTTCATCAATTCGGTGACATTGGATGATGTAAAGGCAATCGCGAAACGCCTGCTTTCGCAAAAACCGACAATCGTTATGGTGGGACCTTCGGCCACGTGATAAATCTTCCCATCTAAGGGAAGTCGTCACGTGTAGAACGGAGGAACACTTGAAAGAAGTCGCGCTTGCATTGGGTGGTGGGGGTGCCCGCGGAATAGCGCATATTCAGGTGCTGGAAGCATTTGATGACCTCAAGATCCGCCCGGTAGTAATTGCCGGCTCATCAATCGGTGCAATCATGGGTGCCGGTTATGCCGCAGGGATGAGTGCGCGGGAAATCCGCGAATATGTGATCGGAACCTTCACCAACAATGCCCAGGTCATGAGCAGGCTGTGGCGGCTGCGGCCGGATACGCTGAGGGACATGTTTACGCGTGTTCCGCGCATCGGCGAGCTAAATGCCCAAAAAGTATTGCGGGCGTTCTTGCCGCATACAATTCCCGAAACTTTTGAAGAGCTGCAAATTCCGCTGAAGGTCACGACGACAGATTACTACGGCTGCACCCTGACAGTGCTCGAAAAGGGTGAGCTTTGGCCGGCATTGGCGGCATCTGCGGCGATCCCGGCGATATTCAGGCCCGAAATGATAGACGGCAGGGTGCATGTCGATGGTGGAATATCCAATCCGGTCGCCTTTGATCTGCTGGAAAAAGAGGGAAGGATTGTCGTTGCGGTGGATGTCGTCGCTGCACCGCGAGGTGAAGCGACCAAGATTCCATCCCGAATTGAGGCGGCCTTTGGTGCAAGCCAGTTGATGATGCAGGCGCTGACCACCTTCAAGCTTAAACTGCATCAGCCTGATTTGATGATACGCCCGGCAGTGGATGAATTCAGGGTGCTCGACTTTCTCCATGCCAGAGACATTTTGGAGGCAACAGAAGACACACGGATAGAAGTTCGAACCAAGCTCGAGCGCATTCTGAATGCTGACTGAAGAAATTCGCGTCACATGATCGGCTATTCCGGATCCATTCGTCCGAACAATGCTCCTTTGCCGGAGGTAAACGGCGAGTTTGCCGATGGTGGAGCCGAGATCGTGATACCGTCCTTGGCAGCGCGTTCCGGCAGCCTCTTGATGACCACAAAACAGGTCACAATTGCCAAAGTCCCGAATACAACGCCGCCCAGGCTCCATCCGGCCAATACCCCGGTCGGTCCCCAATTCTGCGCAACATAGACAAAAGGAATAACGCCCAGTGTGGCACGGCCCCAATTGAAGATGGTTGAAAGATAGGGGTAACCGAGATTGTTGAACGCTGCGTTTGCAACAAACAATGCAGCCATGAACAGGAAACTGGCCGCGACGACAACACAGAAAAACCAGACCAGATCGGCAGCATTTCCGGTTGCGCCAAATACTTTGATGATCAATGGATTGAACAAGATCAGCAAGATCCACATCGCCGCGACATAAAATGCGGAAGCAACCATGGAATCGACAATGGTCTGGCGCACGCGGTCTATTCTACCAGCACCATAGTTTTGGCCCAATATTGGACCGACCGCGCCAGACAGCGAAAAGATCCCGGCAAAGGCAAGCGGCATGATCCGTCCGGCAATCGCCCAGCCGGCAACGGCATCATCCCCGAATTGCGAGATTGCGCCGGTTACATAGGCATTCCCAAACGGCGTTGCGATTTGTGTCAAGACTGCAGGAACCGCAATGATCATGAACGGCGTAAATACATTCCGGATTGCCGACAGGTCCGGCATTGCCAACATGCGATGTACAAACCAGACACCGTAAATCCCGATTGCAACAAACATGAATCGGACAACCACTACCGACAACGCGGCGCCGGTTACGCCTAAATCCAGTCCAAAGATCAGGAGCGGGTCTATGAAAGCAGCCGAAGCGCCGGAAGTAAGCGTCACATACATAGCCCGTTTTGCGTCGCCTTGTGCCCGTAACAGGCCGGCCATGCACATGCCGAGCCCAAGCAGTGGCGCGGAGACGATCACGATTTGCATGAAACCAAGTGCGATCTCGAGCGTTTCGCCCGTTGCACCCAGGAGGCTGAGGATGGGGCGCAGTAATGGATACAGGACAAAAACCATCACCACGGTCATGATGAGCATGTAGATAAGCGAAACAGTTGCCCTTTTCTTGGCATCCTCCTCATCGCCTGCGCCGATCGCCCGCGCGGTTATCGCAGTCGCCGCAATCGTGAACCCAATGCAGATTGAAACCGTAAAAAACATGACGGTTGAGGCAAACCCGATCGCTGCTGCCAGCGCCTGCTGGCCCAGAAGCGAAATGTAGAAAAGGTTTGCAAGGTCAACGAAGAAGATCGCAAGAAGGCCGATGGCACCAGTCGACGACATCACCAGAACGTGACGCATGGTCGAACCATGCGTAAACGTCGCCTGTTTTTCGGATGCAGCCTCTTCCGCCATCAACTGTCTTCTAGCTGGGCGTTTTCGACAATTTCCCGTGAAACCTCATCAAGCCCCTCGCCTTCGGTTTTCGGCTCGATAAGCGGCTCGGGTTTGACCGGCTGGGTATGAAGCATGTGGCTGCCGGCCTGCATTCCTTCACTTCGTTGTACCAGCAGTCTTTCATGGTCAAGATAACGGATATCCTCGACGATATCGTTTGCCGCATCTACCGATAAACCTAGGCCTTCCAGCATCTTGCCGCCGAATATGAGGGAAGATTCAACCGTCTCGCGCAGTTGATAATCAACTTCCTTGTCCATCATTTCCAGTGCATGGGTCCGGTCATAGGTTCTCACATAGAGGCGCTTGTCCGGCCATTCGCGCTGGATCAGGTCAACTATTCGGTTTGTCACGTCAGGCCTGGCAGTCAGGATGGCGACCATGTTTGCCTTCTCGATCCCCGCAGCTCGCAACACTTCAGATCTGGTCCCGTCGCCGAAATAAATTCTGAACCCGAAATCAGACGCGCTTCTTATCCTGTCTGGATCATTCTCGATGATCGTCATCTCGCAACCAGCGGCCAGAAGTGTCTGGGCCGTGACCTGGCCCATGCGCGAAAATCCGATCATCAGGATGGGAGAGCCTGCCCCTTCGAAATCCTCCTCCAATTCTTCCGGCGCAGCACCGCTGATGAGACGCTCACCCAGCATCACCGACAACGGTGTCAGTGCCATGGAGAGAATTACCGCTGCGATCATGAAGGAAGTAAACTCGCGGTCCACCAGTCCCAGAGAAAGCGCCGCCGAGAACAGCACAAAGGCAAATTCACCGTGCTGTGTCAGGACAGCCGCAGTACGAACTGCAGGAGCATTTCCCGTCCCAAACAACCTTGCTGATACATAGATGAGGCCCGCCTTTACAACCATGCTGGCAGGAACAAACACCAGAATAATATACCAATACGACGCAATCGCCCCGAGATTGAGCGACATGCCGATTGCCAGGAAAAACAATCCCAGCAACAAGCCGCGGAAAGGTTCGATATTGGCCTCGATCTCATGGCGGAAGGAGGATTCTGCCAATAGTACCCCGGCGATAAACGCCCCCAGCGCCATTGAAAGTCCCGCCGCCTGCATCAGCATGGCAGCGCTGAACACCAGCAACAAGGCGGCCGCGATCATCACTTCCCTTGCACCCGCTTTCGCAATTTGCCGCAAAATCGGATTGAGCAGATATCGACCAACAAGGATGAGCAGCGCGATGGCCGCGATCCCGGAGAAGAACTCGGTCCAGCCCAGACCGGTATCGCCGCGATGCGATAACAGCGGCAGCAAGGCGAGCAAGGGCACGATCGCGATATCCTGAAATAACAGGATTGCGAGCGCCTTGCGTCCATGTACCGTATTGGTCTCTCCCTTGTCTTCAAGGAACTGCATGGCAAAGGCGGTTGACGAAAGCGCAAGGCCAAAACCGGCAATCAGCGCCATTTCAAAGGAATCGAGCGCCAGCGAAATAAGAAAAGACAAGGCAATTCCGCAGGAAATGACCTGCAAGGCACCCATTCCGAATATGTCGTAGCGCAACGTCCATAGTCGCGCCGGTTTGAGTTCCAGCCCGATAAGAAACAACAGCATCACGACACCAAGTTCGGCAAAATGAAGTATGGCGTCCGCGTCCCCGATGAAGCCGAATATCGGGCCAATCAGAACTCCTGCGGATACATAGCCGAGTACCGTTCCAAGGCCGATCCGCTTGAATATCGGTGCCGCAGCAACCGCTCCGGTCAATAAAATCATCGCATCTACATAAAGTGGCGGTATGGCAGTCAAGGGAAAGCCTTTCCGTATCGGTGCTGACGACAAAAACCGAATTGCCGGTTTTCATTACTGCCAGCTACATGTAACAGATATTGCATCCTGCCGTTGTCAAAACGGCCTGACACCACTATGTCCGATTGAACGGATAGAAATCAATCCGGCTCCAGCGAAACAAATCGACCAGGTACCCTGATGAACGAGATGATCGACCTTGCAAAATTACAGCATGATGCCGCCAGGCTAGTGGAGACAGCGCTTGCCGCAGGCGCAGATTCCTGTGACTGCATCGTCGCCCGTTCACAGTCTCTCAGCGTCGGTGTCCGCGAAGAAAAAGTAGAGGACACAAATCGTTCCGAAAAGGATTCCATGACACTGCGCGTGTTCTGCGGAAACCGGATCGCCAGCGTGAATTCAAATGCAATGGACAACCCGCTCGAACTTGCAGAGCGTGCCGTTGCCATGGCGAAAGTTTCCCCCGAGGACAAGTTCCAGGGATTGGCACCGTCTGATCTCCTGACAAGGGATTTTCCGGATCTTGATCTTGCTGACACGAAAACTCCCGATGCAGAAAATCTGGTCGAAAAGGCGCTTGCCTGCGAGGCCGCCGGTCTTTCGGTTGAGGGTGTGCAGAAGTCAATGGGTGCTGGTGCCGGTTGGGGTGTGTCTGGTTTTGTTCTTGCAACCTCAGACGGGTTTGAAGGAAATTATTCGGTATCCCGGTTCGGGACTTCGGCTGCCATGGTTGCTGGTACCGGGACGTCGATGGAACGGGATTACGAATCGCGTTCTTCCGTTCACGATTCCGATCTGCCGGATCCCGCCGAGATTGGAAGACTGGCCGGCGAACGTACGGTTCGGCGCATTGGTCCCCGGCAGGCAAGAAGCGGGAAGGCACCCATAGTGGTGGACCGCAGGGTGGCCGGCAGCATTCTGGGCGGCATGATGGGCGCGATCAATGGTGCAGCAGTTGCACGCAAGACAAGCTTTCTTCGAGATCAGATGGGCAAGCAGATCGCAAACCAGGCGATTACGATCCGGGACAACCCCTTGAAGACCCGCGGTCTTGGATCCAGCCCGTTTGATGGTGAAGGCATGGCGAATGTTGAACTTGTGCCGGTCGAGGAAGGCATTCTTAGGGATTGGTTGCT
>JBCCEP010000210.1:0-7271 GCA_039030215.1 Pseudomonadota bacterium | reverse complement strand
GGCTGCTGTAAGTGTCTTGCGGATCATTTGTCTTTCCCTTCCGAGGATTTTGTAATCAAGGACACCGTGTCCTTCCGATGACCTCAAGATAGGCAAGCCAATCCATCCTCGATGTGCATTCAGACACAAAGAATGCACACAAGGCGGTTTTGGGTGAAAAATCCCTAGAGACGGCGCTTTGCCTGCTTGGCTAGAAGGCCTAAAACCTCTTCAGGGCTGGCTTCCCGGCTGATCGCATCAATCATCATGGCCGCCTGGGTTTGCGGTGCCAATCCGCCAATTGGAGGGTCGGTGTCCAGATTTGTCGGGAAGGAATAGCCGTAGGAACAAGCGCCGATTGCGGCCAGTATTTCGGCGAAACTCATCGTTTCGTCCTTCTTCCTGCGCAGCAAAATCGGATAAATCAGCCCACTCATTTTTGTGCGATCCATGGTTTCCATAGCGACACCAAAAGCAGAAGAAATCTGCAGAAGATTGGCCATCCGGAATATGTCCTTGGAGTAGTTCTCGCCCGCCCCGTGCATCAAGGCCGGATTGAAGAATAGCGAGTCGCCCTCTTTTAATGGCAGTTGGACGTAATGCTGCGCGAAATAATCCTGAAATTCCGGGCGGCCAAATGCCAGATAACCCTCGAAATAGGACTGTGAGAACGGAAGCAACATGGTAGGGCCGCTCTCGATCGGCATGTCGCAATGCGCCACTGCCCCTTGCAAGGTCAGAACCGGCGAGATTGCATGAATGTGGGAGGGATAACGCGCAATTTGGTCCGGTTGCAGAAACCCAAGATGATAGTCACGATGCGGTGCCTGGGCGCCTCCGCCGGGATTTACGCGATTGACCTGCGCGGTCATCTGATAACCGGGACCAAGCCAGGCTTCGCAAACCATGGCAAGGACAATATTGTCATAATAATCGACAAAATTCTCCGGATCTGCCAGGCAGTGTTTTTCCAGTGCATTCCAGATCCGGTCATTGGCGCCCGGTTTGGCAAAGTGGTCACCGCCGCCTTCACTGGTATCGCGCTGCTTTTGAATGATTTCGTCGAACAGTTCGGTTGCGCGGTCCAGCGGTGCGGCGTCATCATAGGTCTTGCGAATGACGATAACACCGGGTCCAGTTCCCAGCGAGGTTGCCCATTCCGCCATCAAGTCCTTGCGGGACTGTTCGCCCGCGGCTGCCTTGCGCGCAGCATCGCCGTCATAGATCGGAATGTTGTTCTCAATTGAGGCCGCAAGCGGGTAATGTTCGGGTTTCGTTTTCTGCTCGACACATTGCGTGAACGCATCAAAATCGCCCGCATCTGCGCCCATCCATACCGTGGAGGTCGTATTGCTCATCGTACCACTCATAGCAAGCTCCTTGTTTACTGGTCGGGTGATGGCTTGAACGCCTGGATAACTTTCCTGGCTGCCTGAAAAACCGGTTCGTGGGTTTCCTTGAGGATTGCAACGCGATCAAACCGTTTTGGGTCCCGATTGACCGCCTCCAGTAACGCAGCGCCAAATGCCATGCGCAGTTCGGTTCCAATGTTGAATTTACAAACATTGGTAGTCTGCGCAAGCCTGGTTCGCACCGCTATCGGCACACCGGAACCGCCGTGAATTACGAGCGGGATACCGGTCAATTTCTCGATAGCTTTCACGGCATCAAAATCGATCTCAGCATGTTTTTCCTGCTGCAGGTGCACGTTGCCGACCGAAACGGCCATGGCATCGACCCCAGACTGCGCTGCGAATTTTTGTGCTTCCTCCGGATCGGTCACCGCGGAACTTTCACCATCGGCATAACCGACAAAGCCAATTTCGCCTTCTGCCGAGATATTTGCGCGTTTCGCCATCTCGACGATCGCAGCGGTTTCTTCAATGTTTTGTTCAAGCGGTTTCCGCGAACCGTCATACATGACCGACGAAAATCCACTTTCAATGGCTATACGGCACTCTTCCGCGGTGTAACCATGATCGAGATGGGCAACTACGGGAACCGATGCTGTCTCGCCAAGCGTTCTGAACATGGAACCGAGGACTGGCAGTGGTGTATGTTCCCGGCAGCCTGGGCCTGCCTGCAAGATAACCGGAAAGTTCTCGGCTTCACCGGCAGCAACATATGCCCTGGCATCTTCCCAGCCCAGCACGACCATCCCGCCCACGGCGTACTTGCCTTCAAGTGCGGGTTGCAACACTTCGGCGAGCGTTGCAATCGTCATTTAAATTTCGCGATCATGTCTTTGATGCCCGGAATGGTCTCGATCTGATAAGCATGTTCGGGCTGAAAGAACTGCACCAGGCTGCGCTGGCTGAGACCGCCCAAGATCGTGAAATAATACATTTCGTATCCGGGAAGTACCGAGCATGGGTGGTAGCCCTTGTCGATGCAAATCGTCGAGCCATCAACGATGTGATAGGCATCGCCAGCTTTGCCTTCCTCCCTCTGAAGCATCTGTAATCCTGAACCGTGCTTTGGCCGAAAACGAAAATTATAGGTTTCATCGTGACGGGTTTCGTCCGGCAACCTGTCGGTATCGTGTTTGTGGCTTGGGAAACCAGACCAACCACCCTGCCCGACCGTGTAAAGTTCCGAGACCAGCAGTCTGCCGACCTTGTCGTGCTGCTTCTGCCCAAGGATGTGCTTGATCTTGCGATGGGTCTTCGTGTCGTCGGAGCCGTATTGAACCAGATCGATCTCATCGCTTCTTACGGCAAATGGTTCCAGGGTATCGTCGTATTTTGCACCGGCGACGAAGATTTCAGCTTCGTCTGAAACACAAACCATCTGCGCCTTCGCGCCCGAGGGAACATATACACCTTCGGGTTCGCCATCCCAGACATCAACTCCCCTGCCGCCAATGTTTTCAGCCGAGTATCCCTCAACGGTCACATCGATCGAGCCCGTGGCTGGCACGATGCAGGTTTCGTAACCCGGAACCTGAAATTCGAAAGCCTGGTCCTTTATCAGTTTGACGATATTGAAATAGTTGAGCGGAACACAGCTGTCGTTTGCATCGACGATCGGTTCGTTGTGATTATCATAAGGGGCGATGTGCATTGGTGCTCCAATCATTCCTGCTGAAAGCCGTCCGGCTTTGACTTGTTCTTATCCTGCCACTGTGTGCTCGTTCTCTGCGAGAAACTGATCCAATTCTTCCGATGTCGGCATCGCGGGCGCGCATCCGACCCTGCCGACAACCATTGCCGCACTTGCAGATCCACGGCGAACGCTTTGCGAAACACTCATTCCCGCTGCAAGGGAGGCAATGAAGCCTCCCATGAACGCATCCCCTGCGCCAGTTGGTTTGAGTGGCTTGGCCGGGAAAATGCCGGTCTCGAATTCAATGCCATCCGCGAAGGTGATCGACCCTTTCTCACCCATCTTGTAAACGACGATCTGGGCCGAAGAATTGGCGAGCTGACGCGCCTTGGCCAAGCCATTTTCATAGTCGCCGGCCATGAATCCGAATTCGACGTCATTGCCAATCACAATGTCGCACAGGTCTGCCGCCCTGCTGTAGACTTCTGACGCAATTTCGGCAGATGGCCAGGAATAGGGTCGGTAATCCACGTCGAAGATTACCGGCAGCCCGCCGTCCCTTGCCAACTCCATTGACTTGAACGCTGCGGACCGCGACGGTTCTGCGGCGAACACTGTGCCCGTCGTGATGTAGGCGCCATAGTCGGCATAATTGACCGCTTCAACATCGGCATCGATCATCTCGAAATCGGCAGCACCGTTACGGTAGATAACGGACTGATGATCCTCAACACGGCTTTCCACGACCGCCAAAGAATTTCGTGCTTCGCCGCCGACCAACCTGACATGGTCCTTTCCGATGGAATAATGATCGAGTTGGTTCAGGCAAAACCGCCCGATTGCGTCGTCGGAAACGCAAGTGACCAGCGTGGCTGCACCACCCAATCTGGTTATCGCCGCAGAGATATTTGCCGAGGAACCGCCAAGACAGGATACGAAGTGTGTTGCGTCTTCGGTACGGGTGCCGGGAGGGTCCGGATAAAAATCCATGCCGGCGCGTCCTACCACAACGAAACTATTTTGCCGGATACGAGATAGATCCATTATGCGGTCCCATTTCAAAAAATACTCAATTTATCGCACCGCGAGCAAAAACGGCGATTGTCTGAATTGGATTTTTAGGATACTCATTTTGCAACCGGTTGCAAAGTATTTTTGGATTATTGATCATGACGCGTGAAATTGGCATCGGAATTATCGGCGGCGGCTATATGGGAAAAGCACATTCGGCTGCCATGAGCGCAGTCGGCACTGTTTTCAATACCCAGCTGCGACCGCGCCTGGAAATGATTTGCGCGACCAGCCTGGAAAATGCGGAAAAATATCGGAAGGCCTATGGATTTAATCGCGCCACAGGTGATTGGCGTGATTTGGTGAACGATCCGGCGGTGGATGCGATTGTAATAGCGTCGACGCCAGACACCCACCGTGACATAGCGGAGACCGCCTTTGCGCTTGGAAAGCCGGTACTATGTGAAAAACCGCTGGGAAGAGATGTCGCCGATGCCACTGCAATGACGCTTGCGGCAGAAAAGTCTGGCGTGACGAATATGGTTGGCTTCAACTATATCTGCACACCCGCAACCCAGTTTGCGAGAAAGCTGATTTCCGAGGATGAGATCGGTGCCGTTACCTGGTTTCGCGGCGAACATACAGAAGATTTCCTGGCAGATCCCGATTTGCCCGCTAACTGGCGGACGCGTGCGCTTTCAAGCGGTACAATGGGCGACCTGGCACCACACATGATCCAGGCAGCGCTGACACTCGCGGGTCCAATTACAAGCCTGAGCGGCATGGCTGAGACTGTACACAAGGAACGCGAAGGTCCTGACGGCGTAGAGGATGTCGTCAACGATGACCAGGCCCAGTTCATGTGCAAGTTCAAAAATGGCGCTATGGGCAATCTGCATTTCAGCCGGGTCTCGACCGGAAGGAAGATGGGATACATCTACGAGATCGCCGGCACGAAAGGTGCAATCAGATTTGATCAGGAAGACCAGAACGCACTTTGGCTCTACAAGACCGACGATGCACCGGAAATAAGAGGTTTTAGGAAGATTTTGACTGGCCCGGATCATCCCGACTACCTGCCATTTTGCCAAGGGCCTGGCCATGGCACCGGTTACCAGGATCAGATCATCATCGAGGCCGCGCATTTTCTGGAAGCAATCGCAAACAAGGAACCCGCCTGGCCGGGATTTCGAATGGGCCTTGAAGTAAACCAAATCGTGGAGGCCGCGCGTAGGTCCTTTGAAAGCGGTGAATGGGTCGATATCTAAGCGAATTGCGAGGATATCGGAGTACAGCCGGCGGATGCGCTTACATTAGCTGAAACATAGCATTGCGGCCGCCAAGAAGTCCGGCCAAGACAGATCGAGGTTAGTCATGAAGAGACTTAAATGGGGCATGATTGGGGGTGGCAAGGGCAGCCAAATCGGACCGGCCCATCGTCTTGGAGCCGGTCTCGACGGCGAGTTTGATTTTGTCGCCGGCGCCCTTGACCATAATCCGGAAGCGGGTCGCAGCTTTGCGCAGGAATTGGGAATTGCGAGCGACCGGGCCTATGGCGACTGGCAGGAAATGCTGGAGAAAGAAAAAGATCGCGCTGACCGGATCGATCTGGTGACAGTCGCAACACCGAATTCCACCCATCATGAGATAACCAAGGCGTTCCTCGAGAACGGGTTCAATGTCCTGTGCGAAAAGCCGATGACGATGACCGTCGAGGAAGGTGAGGAGATTGTGAAAATCGCGGAAAAATCTGGCCTTATCTGCGCAGTCAATTACGGCTATTCGGGCTATTCGCTTGTCCGGCATATGCGGGCGATGGTAGAGCGCGGCGATCTTGGAAAGATCAGGCTGGTTGTCGCAGAATTTGCCCACGGCCATCATGCCAATGCGGCTGATGCCGACAATCCCCGCGTGCGGTGGCGATATGACCCAGCACAGGCAGGCGTTTCTGCGCAATTTGCCGATTGCGGCATTCATGCAATGCATCTGGCCAGCTTCGTTACCCTGCAGGAAGTCGAAACCCTTTCTGCAGATTTTTCCTCCTGTATCGCCTCACGTGAATTGGAAGACGACGCGTCGGTCAATTTCCGGATGGATGGCGGGACGGTCGGCAGGCTCTGGACATCTTCGGTGGCGATTGGCCGTCAGCATGGTCTGACGCTGCAAGTGTTCGGCGAAAAAGGCGGTTTGCAGTGGTCGCAAGAACAGCCAAACCAGTTGTATTGGACACCGGTCAGCGGGCGAACCAGCATCATCGAACGAGGTGAGGGAAATCTGTCGCCGGAGGCCGACCGTACTTCGAGGGTGACCGTCGGGCACGCGGAAGGCATGCCACTGGCATTTGCCAATATCTATGCAGATCTCGCGGCTGCAATTCATGCAGCCAAGGACGGCCAGGTAGTCGACAAGGCAGCAGACCTCTATCCCAGGGCAGCCGACGGGCTGCGGTCCATGGCGGCGGTCCATGCAGCGGTAGCTTCTGCCAATGCCAGGGGTGAGTGGGTAGACGCAAGGCCGCCAATGTTCCGGAAGTAGGTGCGGATTAATTCAAGCCAATCAGGCGGAATTCTTCATTGTTTGAAACCGGTTGCAACGATGTCAAGGCATTGGCTCGTGCCTTTTGTGACACGTGCGAGATTGTTGACGAACCCAATATGTCAATCACAGGTTGATGCGCAGCGTGGATTATGGAATTAAACCTAGCTGCACCACAGCCGGGGACAGGTAATGACATTGGGAGCAAATTACTTCGAATTCGCTGCCGTGTTTCTTGTCTGCGGCCTCGCCAGCTTTGCATTGCTTCTGTTGTTTTCCAAGATACTGCCGGTGAACTTCCTCAAAGCGAATATGCGCGGTCAGGAAGCCGGCGCCATTCCGGTTCGCCAATTGGGCGGGTTGGCAATCTGCCCGGTCCTGATCCTGACTATTCTTTATGTCGGCGAGAACTATGGTGATGCACCCAACACGGCCTTAATTTGTCTGGCATTGGCAATAGTCTGGATCGTCGGCGCACTTGATGATTGGCGCCACTTACCGGTTGTTCCAAGGCTGGCAGCCCAGATTGTTGCTGCGCTTATCGTCGTGGTGTCATTTGGGCCTAATTTGGCAATATTGCCGCCCGTCTTTCCGGAGTTGATACAGAAAGTTATCGCGTTCGGTTTCCTGATCTGGTTCATGAATATCGCAAACTTCATGGATGGTGCCGACATGATGTCGGTTGCCGGGCTGGGTGTGCC
>JBCCEP010000209.1:0-7275 GCA_039030215.1 Pseudomonadota bacterium | reverse complement strand
TAAACGGGCTGTTGCGGTCATTACCATCAAGCGCAATATTTCCGGGATTGGTCGCAAATGCGATCAGGATTCCGGACGATGAAAGTTTTTCTTCCGCCAGCCCGCGTCCGGCGCCGCCCGAACGGGAAGAAGCCTTGAAACTACGCGTTAGTGGATTGTCGCGGCAGGCATCCAGGAACAGCAGGATTGTCTTTGCTTCGCGTTCCATTTGCTGCTGGATAAACGATAACGGGATGGTTTCGAAATCCAGGTCGCTCTCAAATTCAAGCTTTGCGTCGATCGGAGCCAGGAAATTCTTGCCGCCTACCTGCATCGCGTGGCCGGCATAAAACAGCATGGCCACATCTGCGCCACGCAACAGTCTGCCGAATTCACGAACTTTGGCGCGCATCGCCCGATTGTCCAAATCGGTGCCGATCACGACTTCGAAGCCGAGATCATTCAGCGCTGTGCCCATATCCGAAGCGTCATTTGAAGGATTAGCGAGCGCACTGGCATTTTCGTAGGCGCTGTTGCCGATGACAAGCGCTACGCGTTTGGAGGCCATCGCATCGTGAGCGCCCCAGCTGAAGGCAATCAAAACGAATATTGCCGCTATCAGGATTCGAGGCGTTGCCGTTAAAGCCCATATGGCCCGGCATTCAATGTGTCTAGCCATCTTTTTCGTTCCCTGGTTTGAACGACTCCTCTTGGTACAGAGTTTACCAAGGCCCAATCGCTCCAGCAAGTTTGCCAACTAACCATCGGGGAGTTGATCCGTCAGCATCCAAAATAGCTGATCGCGCTCGACTCCCTTTACATGTTCACAATATAACCGATGAATGCAAAAAGACATGTGTGTTTGTTCACATCATCGTAAATAGTTGTGGTAACCGGCTGAATCCTGTTGGTTATTTGCCAATATCACCGTCAGGAACGCCAATTATTCTGGGGATTGTAGTCAGTGCCTAATTTGATGAATTTTCTTGTTCTCGAGCACTATTCCGAATGAACATCTCCGAAATGCATGCAGTTCAGCAATTGCAAAGGGTTAACGGGGCAGGCGAACTTACCGTCAAGAAAGTCGGGGAACTGACCCGTATAGATAAGCTTTACCAGCTCGGATCGGCCAAGATTCGATTTCCAAAACCCACTTCCAGGTCCCTGGAGGCGGTTCTCATCAATACTGCTGGCGGCCTGACGGGTGGCGACCGCATTAGCTGGCGCGCTGTTGCAGGGAATGAATGCGAATTGAAGCTGACCACGCAGGCAAGCGAGAAAGTTTATAAATCCACCGGAGGCATTGCCACTGCAAATATCGAACTGTCTGCAGGGCGTAATGCATCCCTGTCCTGGCTTCCGCAGGATACGATACTTTTCGACAAATCTGCGATCAGGCGCAATATTGAGGTCGATCTGGACGCATCTGCGCATTGTCTGATTATTGAGCCGCTCACCTTTGGCCGAAAAGCGATGGGAGAGCGCGTTCGAAACTGCTTGCTCCATGATTCCTGGAATGTCAGGGCCGGCGGCAGCTTGGTTCACAGCGAGAGATTCAAGCTGGACGGTGATGCGACAGCTCTCCTCGAAAGCAATGCAATCGCTGGCGGAGCCAATGCAATGGCTACAATTCTCTTTATAGGGCCGAACGCAACCAGCCGCCTGCAGGAGGTGCGGGACTGCATATTGCCTTTAGACGCAATAACCGGCGCAAGCGCCATTCAAATAGGTCAAACTGGCAAGCTTCTTGCGAGAATCGTTGCTGAAGACGGCTACAGCCTGCGAAAAGCGCTCGCACCATTGATCAGATTGCTCAATGGAAAAGCAGGCTTGCCCAAAATATGGGCAACGTAGGTTGCCTGCCGAATTAGTGGGGAGAAGAAATGCAGCTTTCGCCGCGTGAAAAAGACAAGCTATTGGTATCCATGGCTGCCATGGTCGCCCGCAGGCGCCTCGAGCGCGGGGTAAAACTCAACTATCCCGAAGCGATTGCGTTGATTAGTGATTTTGTCGTTGAAGGTGCCCGTGACGGCCGATCGGTCGCTGATTTGATGGAGGCTGGCGCCCATGTCATTTCGCGGGACCAGGTTATGGAAGGTATCGCTGAAATGATCCACGATGTTCAGGTCGAGGCGACTTTTCCTGACGGTACCAAGCTTGTGACCGTGCACGAACCTATCAGGTAAGAATGATCTATGAACTAAACCGGCATGTCCCGCTCAGCAATTTCGACCTGTACGCCATTGGCATTGTTCTGGTCGTCGTTCTCTGCATTTTAGCATTCCGCAGGATTTGGAGATGGAAAAATGAAACCAGGCGAAATCATCACGACCAAGGGCGAGATCACGCTGAATGACAATGCGCCAACAATATCTTTGAAAGTCGCCAATACCGGCGATAGGCCGGTTCAGGTCGGCAGCCATTATCATTTTTACGAGACCAATCCGGGCCTATCCTTTGACCGCGAAGCCGCGCTCGGCATGCGCCTCGACATTCCCGCAGGCACGGCGGTACGGTTTGAGCCGGGTCAGGAACGCGACGTCACACTGATCCCATTGTCGGGAAACCGTGCGGTTTTTGGGTTCAATCAGAAAGTCATGGGGCCGCTTTGATGCAGGTTAAAAACATCCTGATCGCCTTCTTTTTAGCCGCTGCCTGTTCAGCCGTTCCGCCCAACGCTTTGCAGGCACAGGAATTGAACTGCCAGAATGCCGTCACGCAGACGGAAATGACTAATTGTGCACGCATGGACTGGGAGGCAGCTGACAAGGAATTAAACGCTGCATGGGAGGAAGCGCTGGTCTTGGCGGAAGATGAAGATGCGTTCCGGGATTCCTCAAGCGGCGACAATCGGCCCGGATATGTCGAAACCCTTCGAGATGCCCAAGGAGCCTGGATCAGTTTCCGCGATCTGGAATGCGAATATCGTGGATTTCAGGCCCGCGGCGGATCGATGGAGCCAATGCTTGTCAATCAATGTCTTGCAGAGCTGACCAGGAACAGAACCACCCAGTTGCGAAACATCATCCAAGAGATGGGGATGCAATAGGATGATGCACCATTCGACCAATCGCCATGAACGGCGGGAAATCAAGCCTGCCAAACCAGATATTTCACAGATTGTCTTCAAGGAAGCCTGAACATGCCCGTTAATATTTCCCGCCCTGCCTATGCCGCCATGTATGGCCCGACAACCGGCGACCAGGTTCGCCTTGCCGACACCGAATTGTTCATCGAGGTCGAGAACGATTTCACTACCTATGGCGAAGAGGTGAAATTTGGTGGCGGCAAGGTCATACGCGACGGGATGGGTCAGAGCCAGGTTACCCGGGCTGATGGTGCGGTGGACACCGTCATCACCAATGCATTGGTGGTGGATTACACCGGTATCTATAAGGCGGATATCGGCCTGATTGACGGAAAGATCGCCGCAATCGGCAAGGCGGGCAATCCCGACACACAGCCCGGTGTCGATATTGTTGTGGGCCCGGGGACCGAAGCGATTGCGGCAGAGGGTCGTATCGTGACAGCAGGCGGCTTCGACGCCCATATCCACTTTATCTGCCCTCAGCAGATAGAAGACGCTCTGATGAGCGGATTGACGACCATGCTGGGCGGCGGTACCGGGCCGGCACATGGCACGCTTGCCACAACCTGCACACCCGGTCCCTGGCATCTGGGCCGGATGATCCAGGCAGCAGACGCATTTCCTATGAACCTGGCGTTTGCAGGCAAGGGTAATGCTTCGCTACCTGGCGCTCTGGAGGAAATGGTCCTTGGCGGCGCCTGCGCGCTGAAGCTGCATGAGGATTGGGGCACGACGCCGGCTGCAATCGATAACTGCCTGAACGTAGCCGATGACCACGATGTTCAGGTCATGATCCATACCGACACGCTCAACGAATCCGGATTTGTCGAAAACACGGTGGAGGCTTTCAAGGGCAGAACGATCCACGCATTCCATACTGAGGGCGCAGGTGGTGGCCATGCGCCGGATATCATCAAGGTCTGCGGCCAGGAAAACGTATTGCCGTCCTCAACCAATCCGACCCGGCCTTATACGGTGAACACCATCGCCGAACATCTCGACATGTTGATGGTATGCCATCATCTTGATGCCTCGATCCCCGAGGACATTGCATTTGCCGAAAGCCGCATCCGCAAGGAGACAATTGCCGCCGAAGATATTCTGCATGATATGGGCGCATTCTCCGTCATCGCCTCGGACAGCCAGGCAATGGGCCGTGTCGGGGAAGTGGTCATTCGAACATGGCAAACCGCAGACAAAATGAAGCGCCAACGCGGGCGGCTGGCAGAGGAGACCGGAGAAAACGACAATTTCCGCGTCAAGCGCTATGTCGCAAAGTACACGATCAATCCGGCGATTGCCCATGGCATCTCGAAACATATCGGTTCAATCGAAGTTGGCAAGCGGGCTGACCTGGTGCTTTGGCATCCAGCCTTTTTCGGTGTCAAACCGGAAATGATTCTGCTTGGCGGAACGATCGCGGCGGCACCCATGGGTGATCCCAATGCTTCGATCCCAACGCCACAACCGGTTCACTATCGTCATATGTTTGGCGCCTATGGAAAATCCAGAACCAACTCATCCGTGACCTTCGTGTCGCAGGCCGCTGCGGAAGCAGGATTGGCCGACCAGCTGGGCGTTGAAAAACAACTTCTTGCCGTAGGTAATACCCGCGGTGGCATATCCAAAAAGTCCATGCATCTCAATGATGTAACACCCGACATTGATGTTGACCCGGAGAGTTACGAGGTTCGCGCCAATGGCGAGCTACTGACCTGTGAACCGGCATCGGAATTGCCCATGGCACAACGCTATTTCCTGTTTTAATCCATGTGAACCGGATTGCATGAATATCATTGGAGACATAACAATTTTGCAACGCAGCATCCCGCTGCTGATGGTTGTTGCGTTGCAACAAAATCCCTATCTTTACATCGTAAGGAAAGGGCAAAAAAATGAGCAAACACCGCAACAATTCAATGTTCGGACCGGTCGGCCGTTTCTTTGGTGCCGCAGCAGCAAGCCTTGTTGTCGCCCGTCAGGCAAACGCACTGGTCAATACCCCAGACAGCGTCTTTCGCGCTCGCGGAACCACACGCGACGAAGCACTGCGCAATCTGATGAATTCACTCTGATCAGGCGCCGCCGGCAATTACGGCGGCTTCCTGCCATCTCGGGATCAGGTGACCGCGTGGCAAATGCGGCCACTTCGGTTCGCGTTTACCGGCCCGCTGCAGATGTAGTATCGTGGAATTGGCATGGGATCGCCCCATGTTGATCGCCTCATCAGTAGTCCACGATTTTGAAAAAGCCGACGGCCAGGTGACACTGGACGAAAATTCGCGTCATCGACGCCGTTTGAAGCTGGTAACCGACCAAATCGGCGCCGGCAGTAGCATTGAATTTCTTCTCAATCTTCCAAAAGCCAGATTGCTGCGCCACGGCGATGGACTGGTGCTTGATGACGGACGGATAATCGAAGTCCTGGCAGCTCCCGAGCCTCTCCTGGAGGTTCGTGGCCAAGACGAGCGCCATCTGATTACCTTGGCTTGGCAGATTGGAAATCGGCACCTTGCCGCACAGATTCTTGAAGATCGCATACTCATCAGGCAAGACAATGTAATTGCAGCCATGCTCGAGGGCCTGGGCGCTACGATCAAGGAAGTTGTTGCACCTTTTGACCCGGAGGGTGGGGCGTATGATGGGGGGCATGGCAGCCATGGCCATGCACATTCACATGACTGAACCAGGTTCACTCGTGCAGCTTATGACCTGGCTTTCTCCGGCATTTCCGGTGGGCGGGTTTTCTTATTCATCCGGTCTTGAATATGCAGCTGGCGATGAATGGCTGCCGGACGGTCAGGCATTGGGTGGATGGCTGCAAACACTGCTCGATCACGGCTCCCTCAGGAACGACGCAGTTTTTGTTTCGCTGGGCTGGCGACATCGCCACGCTGACAACGAATTGCGTGAAACAAATGAGCTCGCGCTCGCAATGGCCGGCTCTTCGGGCCGTCATCTTGAGGTGACAGCACAGGGAAACGCCTTTCTGGAGAACATCGAATTTGAAATTCCGGCGCTCGGTTCAATTGACAATGTCGCCTATCCGGTGATTTTGGGCGCTACTGCGGGTGTTGCCGAGATCGACGAGACGATGACAATTGCGGCACATCTAAATTCTGCGATTTCAAACCAGATTCAAGCTGCAATTCGGCTTGGTATCATAGGGCAGACTGTTGGCGTCAAACTGTTGTCGAAGCTGCAGCCAGAAATTCTCCGAAGCTCGCGAGATGCTAGCGGTTCGGATTTTTCAGATCTTGGTGGCTGCGCCGTATTGTCGGAGATTGCCGGAATGAATCAGGAAATAATGAAGACGAGACTGTTCCGGTCCTGACTGTATCACAGCAGAACGTGAATTGGATTTTGGAGATAGACTGTAGATGAAATCAAAGAATGGTCCGTTGAGAGTGGGGATCGGTGGCCCGGTAGGTTCCGGCAAAACTACGCTTACCGAGAAGCTGTGCCGCTCCATGGCTGACGATTATTCGATCGGTGTGGTTACAAATGATATCTACACGCGGGAGGATGCCGAAGCACTGGTTCGCGCCCAAGTGCTACCTTCCGACAGGATCATCGGTGTCGAAACGGGCGGATGTCCCCATACGGCAATCAGGGAAGATGCATCGATCAATCTCCAGGCAATTGCCGACCTAAACAAGGCCCATGATGACCTGGATATCATTTTCATCGAGTCCGGCGGTGATAACCTTGCAGCGACGTTTTCCCCTGATCTCGCCGATCTGACGATCTATGTCATCTCGGCCTGCCAGGGCGACGACATTCCGTCAAAGGGTGGACCCGCCATCACGCGATCCGACATTCTGCTTATAAACAAATCCGATCTTATTCCGCATGTGGGCGCAGACAAGGACAGAATGGAACGCGATGCAGACAAGGCGCGCGACGGGAGACCGTGGGTTTTCACCGATTTGCGCCGCGGAGAGGGCGTCGAGAAAATTACCGACTTCCTGAAAGAGCAGGGCGGACTTTAGTGTCGATCACAACGACGCCATGACGCCATAGGTAACACCGATCAGTGCCAGGTTGAGTATGCAGACAGCCAGTGCAATCTTGGATACTGAAATACCTGAACGACCGGCCCGCTGGTAAAAATGACCGGTATGGGCAATGAAGATGTTTTCGCCGTTTAGCAGCCTGCGCAACAAGGTTATTCCGGCATCCAGGTGGTAGTAGGCAAACGGCAAGAG
>JBCCEP010000208.1:0-7305 GCA_039030215.1 Pseudomonadota bacterium | reverse complement strand
GAATATCATGTCATGCGTCACACGGCCAATCTGGAAACGGTGAATACCTATGAGGGAACGCATGACGTGCATGCGCTCATTCTCGGTCGTTCCATCACGGGTATCCAGGCATTCACCTGATCGCTAGATGCTGGCAAACAACGGTTGGGCCTAGGCAATCCCGAGCCATTCGGCCGCGACAAGACCCCAGATCATGGCGGCAATGACTAGCGACATCAGCACCGCTGCAGAACCGCAATCCTTGGCGATTTTGATCAGATCGTCCCGATCTGTTGTCACCCGATCTGCTAGCTTCTCGACACCGGTGTTAAGGAACTCCACCGACAACACCAGTAACAGCGATCCCCACAGGGCAATCACCTTCCACGGATCTTGTGTAAGCAGTGGTGCTACCGGCAGCGAAATGATCAGCAGAATCAGTTCTTCTCGCAATGCGTTTTCGCTTGTGAAACCAAATTTCAACGCAGAAAGCGAGTTGAGGAAGGCGTTAACCAGTCGTTTCATGAAGAGTTTCCCGGATTGAAATTGGCCTGTTGTTAAAAAGGAATTGGTGCGATTGGAGTTGGCCGGGTCAGCCGGCGCGGTCTGTCTTTACTTCTTTTCGGCAACCAGGTCACGACTGTCAGTCGGTAATTCTTCCTCATTGATCGTTTCGGGTGTTTTTCACCTAAGTCTGTGTCTTTCAGCCCGTTAAGGACGTAAAGGAAAATTTGAGTGATCGGTTAATTCAAGATATCCAATGGCTTTGCCAGAAACGACAATGCGTTATACTGCGGAAAACGGCCGATTAAGCATTTTTGGCTGCTCTGACGAATAAGAAACGGCCAAGACACATTACCTCCGCAAATTAAACGCGGATTGGGAGGAACATATGGTCCAGGGCTGGGCCGTCATCGGGATGGCCTTTCTGTATCTGCTGATACTGTTTGGCGTTGCCAGCTATGGCGACCGGCGTGCCGCTGGTGCCAAGAGCTCCAGCCGTCCGGGGATTTATGCCCTTTCACTGGCGATCTATTGCACCACCTGGACATTCTTTGGGTCCGTGGGATTGGCCGTCTCGAACGGGCTATCCTTTTTGGCAATTTATGTCGGTCCCATTGCGTTATTTGTCTTCGGTTTTCCGCTTGTCTCCCGCATCATCAGGGTTTCCAAGGATGAGCGCATTACCTCGATCGCCGACTTTTTGGGCGCGCGATACGGCAAGAGCATGCTGGTCGCAGGGGTTGCAACCATTATCGCTGTCATTGGAACCGTGCCCTATATCGCGCTTCAGCTAAAGGCCGTATCCGCATCGGTCTCGACGCTGATCTCGCATTACAGCCTGGTTCCCAATCAGGAATTCTTCGCGCTTGGGGAAATCTCTATCCTGATCGCAATTACGCTTGCGCTGTTCACCATATTCTTCGGTACGCGACATGCTGATGCCACCGAGCACCAGGATGGCTTGATGTTGGCCGTCGCCGTTGAATCGGTGGTAAAAATCGTCGCCTTTCTGGCCGTCGGCGTCTATGTCACCTTTATTCTTTTTGACGGGTTTGGCGATCTCTATTCCCAGGCTTCGGCAATTCCGCAGGTATCCGAAACGATCTCAAACGGCTTTGATCCCGGAAATTTTGCAATTCTGGCACTGTTGAGCACAGTGGTATTCCTGCTTTTGCCGCGGCAGTTTCATGTGGCGGTCGTGGAAAACCATTCCCAGGACGAGGTAAACCGGGCTCGTTGGCTGTTTCCGCTATATCTCGTATTGATCAATCTGTTTGTCATTCCGATCGCCATGGCTGGAGTGGTGAAGTTCGGCAACTCAGTCAATGCTGATGATTTTGTCCTGCTTCTGCCCATGGCTAACGGCAATGATGCAGTTTCCATGCTTGCTTTCCTGGGCGGCCTGTCGGCTGGCGCGGCGATGGTTGTTGTCGCCTGTGTTGCCCTTGCCATCATGATTTCCAACGACCTAGTCTTGCCGGTAATTGTCCGTGGGCAGGCCAGCGGCCGCGTCAAGGTATCGGCCAATATGGAGCAACTGATCCTGCGCATCCGGCGAACAGCGATCATGGTGATCCTGTTTCTTGCCTATGCCTATTATCGCGCGGCGGATAATTCGCAGGCCCTGGCGGCCATCGGATTGGTCTCCTTTGCTGCAATCGCCCAGCTTGCACCTGCCTTCTTTGGTGGATTGTTCTGGCAGGAAGCCAATTCAAGGGGCGCTATGGCGGGCATGATTGCCGGTTTCATTGTATGGACCTATACGCTGCTATTGCCGACCCTGCTCGATCCGGCACATTGGCTCATTGCTCAAGGTCCCCTTGAATCAGGCCTTTTGCGCCCTTCAGCGTTGTTCTATCTGGATTTAAGTCCGCTAGCGAATGGGGTGTTCTGGAGCCTGTTTGCCAATACCGGGATGTTTATCCTGGTTTCCCTGACCCGTACGCCGTCTAACAGTGAAATGGCGCAGGCGGCGGTCTTCACCACGCCCAAAAGGCCCTTTGCCTCCATCCGAAAGGGTCGGGATGCAAAAGTCAGCGTTGGCGAACTGACGGCAACAGTTGCACGTTATCTTGGCAGCAGGCGGGCCGATCGTGCATTCGACGCCTTCTGGCGGGAAACGGGCTCGCGCCCCAAGGATAGCGATCCTGTTGACGCTGCGTTGCTGCGCCATTCCGAACAATTGCTGGCCAGTGCAATCGGCGCTTCATCCTCAAGACTGGTGCACACCCTCCTGCTCAAGCGGTTCGAAAGTTCATCTTTTGCAGACATCAAACTGCTGGATCAGGCCAGCGAAGCGCTTCGATATAATCGCGGCGTCCTGCAAACCGCGCTTGATCAGCTTGATCAGGGAATTTCCGTTTTTGATGCCGAATTCAGACTGGCCTTCTGGAACCAGCGATTCCGCCGTTTGCTTGAGCTGCCGGCCAGCATCGGACAGGCAGGTGTGTCGCTGAACGAAATTGCACGCCAAATTGCGCAGGTACACAAGACCGATGAATTGGGCCTCGACAGCAGCGAGCTGGCTGACCGGGTATTGAACTACACCGAACCCTGGCTGCTGGCGCTCAACCAGTCAGAACGGATCATCGAAATCCGGACCGCGGCAATGCCCGGCGGCGGCATCGTTGTCACCTGGCATGACATCACCGACAGGATACTGGTATCTGAAGCGCTGCGCGAAGCGAACGAAACGCTGGAACGGCGTGTGGAGGAACGGACCAGCGATCTGGTCAATGCCAATCATCAGCTCGAAAGCGCAACCCGCGCTGCCGACGAGGCGAACCGCTCAAAAACCAGGTTCCTTGCTTCAGCCGGACATGACATCATGCAGCCGCTCAATGCCGCACGGCTTTACTCTTCCGCATTGATGGAACGCATGGAAGATGCACCTGACGCCAAGCTCGCAGGAAACATTTGCAAGTCGTTGGAATCGGTCGAAGACATCCTTGGTGCGGTTCTGGCGATCTCGCGGCTTGACACTGGTCGTCAGGAAATCAAGATGCAGTCCTGCCCGGTACAGTCCCTGATCGATCAAATGGAAGTGGAGTTTGCGCCCTTCGCGCATGAACGCGGGATCGAGCTGCGGTTCGTAAAAAGTTCGGCCTGGATACAAACCGACCCCGGACTGCTCAGGCGGCTTTTGCAAAATCTGGTTTCCAATGCGATCAAATATACCGTTGAAGGCAAGGTGCTCGTCGGTTGCCGCCGTGCGGGCGAGAACATTCGCATAGAGGTCATCGATACCGGGATCGGCATTGATGAGGCCGACCGCCATAAAATCTTCACAGAATTTGGCAGATTGGAAAGCGGGATCAAACACGCTTCCGGCTTGGGTCTTGGCCTGTCAATCGTCGAGCGGATAGCGACACTCTTGGGGCATGAAGTGCAAATCCATTCATCGCCCAATCGTGGGACGCGGATAACAGTGACCGTTAAGCGTACGCATGCGCTTGCCGTTGAATCCATTGAGACGAAGATGGCGGCAAAACATCCCAGCCAGCGACTTGCCGGACTAGCGGTGTTGAGCATCGACAACGATCCCACCATCCTCGATGGAATGCGTTTGCTCCTGACCCAATGGGGTTGTGAGGTCTATACCGCCGCAGATAGCGCCGAGGCTTGTGAGGCAATAGTTAATTCCGGTCGAATGCCGGATATTATTCTGGCTGACTTTCATCTATCCCAGGAGACGGGCATTGAAGCCATCCATACGCTTTGGACCAGGTTTGGAAATGAAATACCGGCTGTGCTTGTGACGGCGGATCGCACGCCTTCCATGCGGGCGCGTGCCGAACGAGAGGGAATTTCTGTTCTGAACAAACCTGTTCGTCCGGCTAGCCTGCGTGCCATCTTGTCGGCCAGCAAGGTCAAGCGGGACGCTGCAGAGTAGGCTGTCTTTTACGTTTTGTTACGGGATCGGTCAGCTATCGCCAATTCCCAACCTGCCCAGAACGATGACGGCCTGGGTGCGTGAATCAACGCCCAGCTTGGTAAGTACCGCAGAAACATGGGCTTTGACTGTCGCTTCTGAAACATTCAGCTCATAGGCAATCTGCTTGTTCAGCAAACCTTCGCCAAGCATGCCCAATACGCGGCTTTGCTGTGGTGTCAGGCTTTGTAGCCGTTGCACCATGTCCGAGAATTCCGTGTCTTCGGCATTGATGTCGATATCGGCGGGAAGCCAGATTTCACCATCGAGAACCGTTTCTATCGCGCGGGCAATGGTACCCGCATCGGTCGATTTGGGAATATAACCCGAAGCTCCGAATTCCAGCGATCTTGAGATTGTCTCTGCATCCTCCAGCGCTGATACAATGACGACTGGTAGCGCTGGATAATCAGCTCTGATTCGCATAAGGCCTGAAAATCCCTTATTCCCGGGCATATTCAGATCCAGCAAGACAAGATCGACATTTGATGTAGACGCGATTACCTTGAGCGCTTCGTCAAAATCCCCTGCGGTCGCAACACTGAACTTGGTAGACATACCCTCAATGGCCTGACTCAGGGCATCACGGAACAAAGGATGGTCATCGGCAATGATTATGGTACCTGACGGCAAATGATTCGACCTTTCCGAAACCGGTAGTGTGTTCCAGTATGGAAATTATCCGCTTTTGCCAATAAAAAGCAAATACTTGCAACTTGCGGCAATTTTCTTATGCACAAGGTTTCCTGCGACCGGTGCAACTTCGTGAAATTTAACGGCAGCGCAGATATCATGATAAACGAATTCGGTAACAATCGTGTTCAAAGACAAATGCGTATCGGAGCGCAAGTATGAATTCCTGGCGTTGGCGTACGATTGCTGCAGCAATATTCGCCGGTGTTATAATCCTGGTGATTTCCCATGCCGTCATTAACCTGGCAGGCACTGGAACGGGCTCGATCACAGATTGGCGAATATTCGACATCCCGATTGGAACCATCCTGCAAATATTTGTGTTTCCGTTCATCGTGATAGCGGTGGTATTTGTGCATTGTATTCGCCAGGAGATAATCGACCGGCGCTATGACGAGAGGCGGCATCAATGAAGTTACCGCCCAATGTCCGCACCAATGCCAGCGCCGACCCGATGATCGCCGGTCGGGGCCAATTCAGCGCAATTTCGCTTGCGAGCATCATTGCCATCGCAATGTTCATGTACTTGCTTGAGAAGATCGGCGTCCCCAAGAACTACAATGATTTCCTGTTTGCAGTCTTCGTCGCTGGAACCCTTTGTATCATCGGCTTTCGGTCCGCCACGGTTTATTATTCGGATTGGTTCGTTTGCGGCACCCGCGTGGTGGCACCGATCAACGGCATGGCGCTGGCAATCATGGGAATGGCCGGTTGCTTTCTTCTGACATTGCCAGGGCTCTACTTCAGCGAAAGCACGCTGGCACCTGCAATCCTCGCAGCACCCTTGGCCGGACTTGCACTTTCGTCGTTTTTTACAGGACCTTTCATTAGCCAAAGCGGTACCGTTTCCCTGGGCGCCTTTTTGGCCAAACGATACAAATCTCGGATTCTGACACTCCTGGTACTTCTCGCGGTCACGGCCTGTTGCTTGCTGTTCCTGTGGTCACAGCTGAGCATTGTCGCGGCTTTGGGATCAAAATTTGCAGCCGTGGATGAGAAATACGTCCTGTTCGCAACTGCAATTGTCATGGCCATTACAGTGGTGCCGGGTGGTCTTTTTGCGGTCCTGCGTGCCAATGTGTTTTGCTACATTCTGGCGGCTGTGGCCATTCTTGGTGCTGCCATATGGCTTTCCGCCATTACGACCGCAATCCCATTTCCGCAAATTGGCATGGGCCCAGCCGCGCT
The DNA here is from genome assembly GCA_039030215.1 of Pseudomonadota bacterium. Taxonomy (GTDB): domain Bacteria; phylum Pseudomonadota; class Alphaproteobacteria; order Rhizobiales; family Rhizobiaceae; genus BOKV01. Next base: position 1,010 of record JBCCEP010000208.1, on the reverse strand, counting down.
AGATCCGGTCGCGGCCTTGGAATCCCAACTGGATGAAGTCCGGATTCCCCGGATTGGAGCCGGTGTGGATACCGGCTGGCCACAAATTACCTCGATTTCGCAGGCTGGACTGATCTTTTTTATCTTGGCGGTCGGATTCATGGCCTTGCCGGCGCTATTATCGGGCTTCCAGCCAATTCCGGGACCCTACACCGCACGCAAAAGCGCTGGATGGGCAATCCTGTTCTGCGCAGTCGTACTGACCGCCATTCCGGCAATCGCAGCTTTCACCAAGCTTGGAATTTACAGCAGCCTTCTTGGCGTCACTGCCGAGGAAGTCGGTGACGATGCAGGCTGGATATTCTGGTGGAGCGGGCAGACGGCGGTACTCACACTAGATAAACCATTGTTCAAGATCTGCGGTAGTATTGTCCAATCGACAGCGCAGGTGGTGGCCGCTTGCGGTGGAAATCCCGATCACGCGGTAGGTCCCGCAGATATTGGTGTGCACGGCGAATTGCCGCTATATGCACTGGCAGAAATCATGTCCCTTCCACAGGCCTTGACTGTTCTGGCTGCGGCTGGACTGGTTGCGGCGTCCATCGCGGTAGCAAACATGTTTGCATTCACAATTGGTTCTGCCTTGAGCGAGGATGGAAGAGCCTGTTTTACTTCCCGGTCGCTGCCAGATACCGCCCGGGTGTTTGCTGCCAGACTGGGTGTGTTGTTTGGTATTGCCGCCGCCGCTGTCCTGGCTGAGAACGTGAATGTCAGTCCGCTGGAACCGATGCTCTGGGCAATAGCCATCAGCGCAAGCGTGATAGCGCCGTGCCTTGTATTGTCGATCTGGTGGCGGCGAACGACACTACTGGCATCAATTTCGGGAATGTTGATACCCGCATGCGTCCTGCTGGCAGCTTTCGCTTCTCGATTTGAAACCGGGTTCGGGCTGCCATGGCTGAAACACGCTTATACTGCGCTTGGCTCATATTTGGCGCCAAATGCCGGAAATTTGCCGGTATCGATTGTCG
>JBCCEP010000207.1:0-7314 GCA_039030215.1 Pseudomonadota bacterium | reverse complement strand
TTTGCCGTATCGATATCAACGACACCGGTTACCGGCAGACCATACCAATCCTGAAAATCACGTACTGCAGCATCGGTATCCCGGCCGAATATTCCATCGATCCTGCCGACGTCAAATCCAATTCCATCCAGTGATGTCTGGAGAAGACGAACGCGATCCCCTCTCAGGAATGGCGATTCCAATCTCAGTTCTACGAACTCATCCGTAGCAGATTCGGGAATGGATATCGGCGGTGTTTCTGGACGCGGCGAATCCTCATCAGATGATACGATCTCATAGACCCTCTCATCCTGGTAATAGGAAGCCCGATAGACTACGCCATTGCACACAAAGATTGTTTCGCCCTGGTCCCGAATTTCTTCGCAGCCAGTTCCGTTGTTTGGCAGTGTCGCAATAAATGCAAGCGTCGCTCCGGCAACAAGTGCCGTATGGTACCAACCCCAACTCGGATGCCAGTAATAGCGTCCCCAGGCAAAATGTGGCGGGCGAACATAAGGCGGCCGAAAATATGGCGGACGCCATGATGGTGGGCGCCAGCCCGGCGGACGATAGCCTGGTGGACGATATCCCGGTGGGCGACCAGGCCTGCCCGGAACGCCAGCATCAGGGGGACGTACGCCAGGTGGGCGACCAGGTCTTCCCGGCCTTCCCGGCCTGCCGGGCCTTCCGGCATCAGGCGGCCTGGTACCCGGTGGTCGCGTCGATGGTGGGCGATCTGGTCTACCCGGCCTTCCGCCATCAGGTGGTCTTGTGCCGGGGGGTCTTGTTGACGGCGGGCGATCCGGACGGCCCGGTCTTCCGGCATCTGGTGGCCGTGTACCGGGCGGACGTGTTGAAGGTGGCCGATCAGGTCTGCCTGGCCTGCCTGCATCAGGCGGCCTCGTGCCCGGTGGTCGTGTAGAAGGTGGGCGATCGGGCCTGCCGGGTCTTCCTGCATTAGGTGGCCTTGTGCTTGGTGGCCGACCGGACGGCGGACGACCGGGGCGCGTGCCGGGACGCGTACTGGGGCGTTGGCCGGCAGACGGCCTCGAAGGTCTGGTCGACGGTCGGGATGATGGCCGCGAAGGTCTTACCGAGGGCCGGGATGAGGGCCGGGAAGAAGGACGCGATGCGCGTCTGTTCGTCGCCCTGCTTGGCCTGGAAGCTCCACGGGAAGGAGACGCCCGCGATCCGCGCGGACGCGCTTTCCGGCTCCCTTTGAAGCCCCCTGCTCTTCCGCCTTTGCGAGCCTCTGCCTTGTCAACCGAAACAGAAAGGGTAATCAGCCTGTCTACCGGGATCGTAAAGCTCAATGCAGCTACAATACTCGCAACAATTATGTTTTTCATTGCTGCCATGGCTCTAATCTCCCGACGATCGAGTGGTGACATCGGTTAGCAGCGGAAGCGTAATCGCTGTCGAATTCTCATCAGGAACAAATTTGAAACTGGCCTCACTAAATTCGGGATCAAGGTTCCAATCGCTCATATAAACCCGGTATTGTGGCCAGCCCGTTCTGCCTTTTTCAGTTCCAATAAGCATTATCGGCACCGGAGTATCCTCGTCAGTGGACACCCAGATCTGCCAGTCTTCATCTTTCTCCGAAAAGACAACATGATGAACTTGTCTACCGGCTATCAGAGTGGTGCCCAGATATGCGCCGCTATCTACATTAATCAGCAAATCATTGGGCAGGCTTTTTGACAGCATTGACCATAGCGGAAGGATAGCACCAGTCTTGTCTCGAACATTCGCAACCAGGGAATCAAAACTGCCTTCATAACTTGCCGACGCGTGCCAATTCTCGTTAGGTGAAACCACCGAAACGGTTGCTCCGTCCCAATAGTAATCTCGAAGCGTTTCTCCGCGCTCCGTATACATTGCAAAGCCTGTGTCCCGCACCATCAGCGTATTGCCGCTGCGGAGATAGGTGATCTTCTCTCTTTCCTCGACAACCTCGTCATAGCTGACAAACCATTTGAAGGATAATGCCGACCGCGAGGCTAGGAATTCAGCAGACTTTTTTGCTATTTCGGCAGCTTTTGGATCAATGGCGTTCTGCTCGTCATCGGCAGCATGGGCCGGCAGCGTGATTAGAAAAAATAATGCAGACAGCAACTTGAATACCAATGCCATGCCTTACGCCTCTTCCTACTCAGTCACCTTTTGACACTAACAACTGTACTCCACAGACTGCAACAGGAATATGTAATTTAGAGAAGTGAAATGTCTTTGGCATCCGCTGCTCTTCTGCCATTGTTCTGAAACAGCCTAACAAACCGTCCTCGAACAGATCGCAAACACCTTCATTAGGTCACGCTTGGCGACAATTATTGGAAACCGCTGATTTCATGGACTATCCCGTAGACAGACTATGCGGCTAGATTAGGCGATCTGAATTACTTCAAAAGATGGAAAGGGATTCAAAAATTGTTCAGGACATCGACATTGACGCTGATTTTATTGGGTATGATTCAATTGACTTGGACGTCCGCTCCCGCCGCAGCAGGACAGACATGCGAAAACATGTCGCTTCTCATGAGCAATGAGAAAATTCTTTTCCTGGGCGACAAACTGAAAGGCGCACAGCCGGGGGATCGTCGTATCCTCAATTGGCGGGTGCATGATTCAGATGGGTCTAAATTAGGCGCTTTCCATGTAGTCACGACCGTGTTGAGTGACACAGAGAACGGACATTTTATTACTTCAACCGGTTCGCTTGTTGTTGACACCGGCGAAGTTCACGCAATCATCACGACCGAGCTTCCGGACGCCTCAAGCGAAGCGCAAAGTTCAACAGACGCTGTCAACTGGGCAATCGTAGGCGGTACAGGAGAGTTTGCCCATGCCACCGGAACATTGATTACGGCACCACCGCAGCACTCGGCGAAAAGTCTCGATGATTGGGCGTTGGACGTTGCGGTCGCTTGCAGGCCATGAGCTCCGGTCAGTCAAACTATTCCAGGGTTTCCGTGAAGCAGAAAGTCCGGTTTTCCTCGAGGATGGGATAACAACCATCTGTCATTGGCCCATTTCCGCCTTCCGTATAATAGCCGTTGATTGTTGGTTTCTTGCCCGCAATGCGGCGTATGACGAACAACTCGCCTGAGGATAGGGTGTAGGTTTCAATCAGGTCTACCGAATTTTTATCCTCAATCGCGGAAGCCTGACACTCGAAGGAAGTCCCAACCTTGTCCAGGGTTTCAATCTCGCACGTGCCGGTCACCGTAGAACTGGTCCATGATTTAGTCAGTTTCGGGCAATAACTAAGGTCATTACATGCCGGAATCCAGTTAGCCCCGTTGATCACTGCCAAATCAGTCGTGACGTTTTCAATATTCCAGCCTTCGCTTCGCAATTTGCCAATCGATTGTTCGGTAATCTCCAGACAAATTGGTTCGCGATTATCCTGGTTCGGGTTTTCGCTTCCCTCAGCCGGTCGATAAATCTGGCAAGCTTCGGCTTCGTTTACCTCGTCACAACGTTGCAGTTTTGTCGTTGCATCGTCCGCTACAATTGAAGCGGAAACGATCCCCCTGAAATCTGTCTGTCTTATGAACAACATGCGCTTTGGGTCGGAACTTCCTTGCTCGCCACTACAAACCACGTCGTAAAGCATTGCATCCATATCACGCACGTTTACGGGGTCTTTCATTTCACATTTTTGTTCGCAAGTGGAAAAACTGTCGTCTTGAATTGGCATAGGCTTGCCGGTGCAGTCATTGGCCGGCAGACACCAGCCGTCAAACTCGCCGGCAACGCTGTTCAAAAGCGACGACAACAAAAATACCACCGATAATGATATTTTCTTCATAGCTGATCTTGGCCTCAACTAAACTAACTCAGACATCACTATCTGCCCTGCTCCAGGGACATAATAGCACTCAGCAACATTTAAGTAATGAAAAGAGTGGGTTATTGGTAAACGCCTTCCGTGGATACTCCCGGATTAACATCCCGCAAAATTCTCGATGCGCCTAGCAAACATTTTGTGAATACGATCGGGTGTTAGCGATTTCGCTGGAAGCCACGACGCCAATACACCGCAACTATCGGGCTGAAATTGCCAGGCAATCTGGTTGCAGCAGATTGGCTTGTTCGCATTCCGGTTCCGTTGCGACATCCAATGGGAATGTGCTGATCTGATATAGGATCCGCTGCTGAACCTCACTGTGGTTTGATATTCGAATATGCGTAGTCTTGTAGTCGAACGCATTGGCAATGGTCAGGTTGTTGTTCTCGGTCAGCTCGATTTTGTCGCGCAGACATCCAACAAGCGAACAGGTAAAATTGTCCACGCGCCGAACATTTGGCGTAATCGGCGTAAGCGGCAAGCCGTCGATTATTCCCAGATAGCTGACGGGAACACCCCTTTCGTCCAGCTTCGCGACAATTCGAGTCAGCAGATTTGCACCGAAACTGACACCAATAAGATTGATTTCGATATCAGGATCGCCCCTGTAGGCTCTCTCGACATCCCGAATGACCTTCGGCGCTATATAGGTCCAGCCTTCAACTGCACCGACGTAAGAATACAATTGTGCGTCCGGTATCTTCTTCCTGAGATTGCGCAGCCCATAACCGATCAATGGCGACGCGCTTGCAAAGCCATCAATCAGAATAGTCAGGGAATTTGTCGGTGGGGCAGCGGAAACTGTTCCGGGCACGAGCAAAAAAACAGCTAATGCGGCGTTTCGAATTGCCCTTTTGGCATCCAAGGTTCGAATAACTGTCAAATTCCTGTTGATCGTTTCTGCAGCCTAGCGGAAAATTTGACCATCTCTGGGCAATAATGTTCTCGACATAAACTACACCTAAACGGAAATAGGCTGGAAATCCGAAGATTTTCCACCCTCAGGGGGTAACATCAATCAGGTTCCAGCGAAACTGTTTTCGCCGTACAAAAATCAATGACACCAATCCTGACTCTTCGGGATTCAAAGAACGAAAAGACGGTTATTTAACGCTATAGCCTCAAAATACGCTTGAAAATTTGGCGTTGAAGGCAGTTTTCTGCGAATTGGTCACTTGTACGAAATCTAAAAAATATGGATCGATTTAATTGCAACCGTAGCTTTATGGCACTCATTCACTACGTCGGGCCAAAGCTGCCTCTATTTACCAACGCACAGGCAATCTTAGATGCAGATCAGATGCGCTTAGTGCGGTAATGATTATCCGACATTCGCGTTGGTTGAGTAATCGGTTTAGTAGCGTTATTTAAATCTTCCTTATGTGCGTGGAACATGCGGATTTCTCCGCCGGACCCAACATCGCAGCGTCAGGCCAAAACATATCTGGCGTCGCAATAAGTACTAATGGCAAGGCATTCACGGCGAATGAAAAAGACACCTTATGAAGTGGAAATTACCGAAGTTGGTCCCCGGGATGGTCTCCAGGCGGAGGCACATTTCCTGCCAACCGAACAGAAAATCGAATTGATCAATAACCTCATCGGTGCTGGCTTGCGTCGGATTGAATTTTCTTCCTTTGTCAGTCCGCGCGCCGTTCCCCAACTTGCTGATGCAGAAGATGTAATCGCAGGCGTTAAAAGATCCCCGGATGTTATTCTTACAGCACTCGTGCCGAACGCCAGGGGAGCAGCCCGTGCCGCTGAGGCAGGAGTGGACGAATTTGTCGTGTTCGTGTCAGCCTCGGAGAGTCATAACCGCAAAAATGTGAACTGTTCGATTGCCGACTCTCTCGCCGGTTTTCAGAATGTCGCTGGAATTGCAGACGAGGCCGGTATTCCCGTGCGCGGCGCTATCGCCACCGCATTCGGGTGTCCGTTTGAAGGCGATGTACCGCTCGAGCAACTATCAGATATTGCAATGCAGTTTCGGGACCTCGGTTTTACCGGATATGTTCTCGGCGATACTACAGGAATGGCCACCCCACCGCTCGTCAGCGCGGCATGCAGCCATTTGTCAAACGAAGTTCCAGATATGGAGCTTGGTCTTCACTTCCACAATACGCGTGGCATTGGCCTTTGCAATGTCATGGCAGGGCTGGAAGCGGGCATAAGAAAATATGATTCATCCATCGGTGGATTGGGAGGCTGCCCATTTGCCCCGGCGGCGACCGGCAATATCTGCACTGAGGATCTTGTCTATCTGCTACATGAAATGGGAATTGAAACCGGCCTTGACCTCCCCAAACTGATGGAGATCGCTCAAAAAATGGAAGAGCTGCTCGGCCACAAGCTGCCCGGTCAGATCATGAAGGCCGGATTGCGGCTCGACCTGCATCCTATAGATGCAGTCCAGGCAGCTGCGGGCTGAAGGATAGCAATGTGTCCGCACTCAAAGGCGTAAGGGTCATTGATCTCACCCGCATCCTGGCGGGTCCGTTTTGTTCGCAGCTATTGGCAGATATGGGTGCGGAAGTGATCAAGATCGAACGCCGCGACGGTGATCCGGTACGTAAACAGGGTGCTTTCCAGAACGGCTTCAGCTGGTATTTCGCGCAGTTCAATCGCAACAAGAAATCTATCGTGCTGAATCTTCGCAGCGATGCCGGAAAGGCGGCATTGACGCGTTTGCTGGAAAGCGCCGACGTCCTGCTTGAAAACTACCGGCCGGGCGTGTTGGCCGACATGGGGTTTGATAACGAATGCCTCGAGGCCATAAACCCGCGCTTGATTATCGGCAATGTAAATGGATTTGGGTCTACCGGCCCTTATGTGGATCGACCTGCCTTCGATTTCATCGCGCAGGCCATGAGTGGTTTTATGAGCGTAAACGGGGATCCGGATGGTGAGGCCATGCGCGCCGCGCCTCCAATGAGCGATCTGATTGCCGGCCTTTACGCTGCATTTGGGGTAGTCTCGGCCTTGGTCGCCCGTGGCGGTCCTGGATCAGATCGCGGGCAGACAGTGGAAACAAGCCTGACAAACGGCTTGATATCGTTACTTGCCTACCTTTCGGCAGAGTATTTTGCGACTGGCGAGAACCCAAAACGTACAGGCAACAATCATCCGATAGTCGCGCCATATGGCCTGTTTCAAGCCAGCGATGGCTCAGTAGCAGTCGCGCCAAGCAATGACGAATTTGTTCATCGGTTTCTCGGCGCCATTGGATTGAAAGAGCTGCTGGACCTTGATGCGTTTGCATCCAACACGAGGCGCATGGCAAACCGGGATGAGTTGAACGCCCGCATCAACGAGGTCATGATGACCGAACCGGTCGACCATTGGATAACGGTTATCAATCGGGCCGGTTGCCCCTGCGGCCGCGTTATGCAGCTCTCTGATGTCTTCTCAGATCCGCAGGTACAAGCACAAGACATGGTGTTGGAGGTCGGCCATCCTGACCACGGAATGACCAAGATGACAGG
>JBCCEP010000206.1:0-7351 GCA_039030215.1 Pseudomonadota bacterium | reverse complement strand
GTCCTTTCGGAAGGTGATATTATCTTCCTGTTCTCGACGCCGATTGCAGTCGGGCTCTGGATAGCCGCAATTGCAGGGTTTATAGCGCCCATGTTCTTGCGCAAACTTCTGCAGAAACCACAGGCGATTACAGACTAATGGTACGTGTCCTTATTCCCTCCGGTGCCCTCGGGCTGAATTACGACAAGGAAGCCCTGCAGCGCGGCATTGATGCGAAGCCCGATATCATTGCCATTGACGGTGGTTCTACCGATTCCGGACCATCCTATCTGGGGCGGGGTGTTTCCAAATATGCCCGATCGTCGACCAAGATCGAATGGGCCGGCTTGATGGAGGCGCGTGCAAAAGCCGGTGTGCCGCTGGTGATCGGCACTGCCGGTACCTGCGGGGCGGATAGCGCGGTCGACTGGATGCTGGATATCACGCGCGAGATCGCCGAAGAGCAGGGCAATCCTGTCAAGATTGCCGTATTGAGGAGTTCGCAAACACCCGACAATATTGCCGAAGCTTATGAAGCCGGACGCTTGTCGCCGTTGGGAAATGCGCCGGATATCGATCAGGAAATGATCAGCAGCTGTTCCAATATTGTGGCACTAGCGGGCGTTGAGCAGATCATTGCGGCGCTTAACACCGGGGCGGATATCATCATTGCCGGCAGAACCACTGACACTGCGATCATCGCCGCGCTTCCAATCCTGCGCGGATGTCATGCGGGTGGTGCCTGGCATGGTGCAAAGATCGGGGAGTGCGGGGCGCTTTGCGCGACCAATCCTCAATCGGGGGTAATTCTGGTCGAGTTTGATTCCGAAGGGTTTACGGTAACACCGCTGGCCGACGGCGCACATGCGACGCCTTATACGGTGTCTGCGCATATGCTTTATGAAAATAGCGACCCGTTTATCCTGCATGAGCCGGGCGGGCATTTGGATGTCACACATTCCCATTATGAGGCGCTGGACGATACGCGCGTACGGGTGACAGGTTCCGAATGGGTCAGTTCCAGCAAATATACGGTAAAACTGGAAGGCGCACGGCCCGCGGGATTTCAAACCGTCCTGATTGCCTTGTTGCGTGATCCGCATTATGTGGCCAATGCCGAAGAATGGGCTGAGGATATTCAGCGAAAATGCTCGGCAAAAGCGCGCGATCGTCTTGGTTGTAGTGACGACCAGTTTTCCGTGGAAGTGCGCCTGATCGGTCATTCTGCGAGTTTCGGTGCGCTGGAGCGCAATGCATCGTCGGCAGTCGAGATTGGGGTGCTTGGTATCGTGACGGCTGAAACAGAAGCGCTCGCCGATGAAATCGGCAAGTTGCTTAATCCATATCTTCTGCATCATCCTCTGACCGCAGAAGAAGAGCAGCCGACATTCGCCTTCCTGTTTTCGCCTGCCGAGATGCGGCAGGGCCAGAAATACGAGTTTGCGCTCAATCACGTCATGGAACTGGCTGATCCTATGCAGGCCTTCCGGCTGGAGACGCATCAAATTGGCTGATCTGCGCTCGGTCGTTACAAAAGTCAGAAGCAAGAATGCCGGTCCGTTCTGGCTGACGATCGATATTTTCTGTGGTTCCGAAAACGCCTTTGAGACTGTTGTTCATGGGTTGTCCACCGAGCAGGTCGCTGAAGCGTTTGGCATTGATGCCGGAGAAATAAAGCGGTTCGAAATCCCGTCGCTAAACGTTGTGAAGTTCAGCCTGCCACGCCCGGCGGTACAGGGTTCGGCAACCGATCGCGACATGCATGGTGCATCGTGGTCTGCATTGGTCGGCGAGATTGACATTGGCTGAATAGAGCCAGTTGGAGCTTGACATGGCGGGGCTGAAAAGTTGGTATCCCGCAACTGTCCCCAATCGATGAGTTCCTCACATGCTCGAATTCAATGCGGAAATCGCACAACTGCTCGAAAATACCTATCAAGGCCGCGATATCACCCGGCGACGCCATGCCGTGCTTGAGTGTCTTGAACCGGCACTGGGCGACAAAATTGCGGATATCGGTTGCGGAAATGGCATGCTGACACTGGAACTCGCACGAGCAGTTGGTAAGAAGGGCAAGGTCGTCGGGATCGAGCCAAGTCTTGAAATGCGGAAGCTGGCGATCGAACGCTGCGCGGACTTTCCTCAGGTCGAATTTCTCGACGGTGTGGCCAATCTCTTGCCGCTGGAAGATACTTCTCTAGACAAGGCGGTTTCGCTGCAGGTCTTTGAATATTTGAAGAATATTCCAGGTGCCGTGGCAGAGGCGCATCGCGTCCTAAAGCCGGGCGGACGACTGGTTGTTGGAGATTTTGAATGGGATACCTGGTCCTGGTACAGCGCTGACCCGGAACGTATGACCAAGATGATGGAAGCCTGGGACCGGCATCTGGTTGAGCGGCGTGTGCCGGCCATTCTACCCGATATTCTAGACAATAACGGTTTTGTTCTCGAGCAAACAAAGGCGCTGCCGTTCCATGATACCAAGATGGCGCCGGACGGACTTGCCTTCCTGTTGCTCCATTTGATCGAGTCTTATGTGATCAACAATGAGCTGGTTGAAGAGTCCGTTGCCAATGCCTGGGCGGAAGAGCAAAGGGAATTGGCGGAGAAGGGAAAATTTTTCTTCTCGATCACGCATTTCCAGGCGATAGCCCGAAAAGCGGCTTGAAGCAGCAGCAACAGTTCGGATTAGAGATCGTATAGTCCCCCAAACTTGGCTTCCAGATAGTCGAGCAGGGGTTCTGTCGACGGCATTTCGCCGGTTGCCTGCTCAATCAGTTTGGGAGCAGGAAAAAGCCTGCCCTTGACGTGAATTTTCTCGCGTAACCAATTGAGAATCGGCGCTGTTTCTGCATTTGCGACCATCTCATCCCGGTCGAACAAATCCTTGCGCATGGCGCGATCCAGACAGGCTGCGTAGATATTGCCAAGCGAATAGGTCGGGAAATAACCGAACAGGCCGGCAGACCAGTGTACGTCCTGCATGACACCCAGATTGGGGTCTTCGACCTTGAGACCGAAATCCCTCTCAAAATTTGCGTTCCACGCCTCCTCCAGGTCTTCGGCTTCCAGGGCACCGCAGATCAGATCGCGCTCGAGTTCAAAACGCAGCAGAATGTGCAGATTGTAGTGCACTTCGTCGGCTTCGGTTCGGATATAGCCGGTCTCCACGCGGTTAACGGCTGCGTAAAGCGCATCGGGGCTGCCGATGTTCATGGTGCCAAATTCTTCAACCATTGCCGGGAACAGCCACTTGGCGAATTCACCAGAGCGGGCAATCTGGTTTTCCCAGAAACGTGACTGGCTTTCGTGCACGCCCATGGAACTGTATTCCGCCGCAGGCAGAAACGGGTCCGTTATGCCCTGCGAATAGAGCGCATGCCCCACCTCGTGGATGGTCGAATAGAGACAATTGAAAGGATCGGCTTCATCGGTGCGGGTCGTGATACGAACATCTTTTCCTGACCCTGAACAGAATGGGTGGACCACCTTGTCGATCCGACCCGCATCAAAGTCATAGCCCAAAATCGTTGCCAGTTTGCGGGCCAAAGCCATTTGCTGATCTGCCGGAAAATGGCCACCCAGCGCGGTCGGGGCAGGTTTCTCCGCTATCTTTTCCCGCAGAGCCTTCAGTCGAGGGCGCAGACTTTCCAGTAAGGCAGAAAGTTCTGAAGTTCTGGCTCCGGGCTCAAATTCGTCCAGCAGGGCATCGTAAAGCGACTGCGGATCATTCGATCCTGAAATACAGGCTGCTTCTTCGCGTTTTAGTTTGATGTTGCGTTTCAAGGCGGGCAAGAAGTCCGCCAGTTTTTTTGTTTTTCTGGCTGCCACCCAACTTTGCTGACCCTGGGAAGAGGCAACAGCGATCTCGCTTGCCAGTCTGGCGGGCACCTTGGTCGCTCGATCGTAAGACCGGCGGATCTCATGGATGTTGCAGCGGTCAAATTCTGACATCCGCGTACCGTCGATTGCAGTCAGCCAGTCACCAATCCTGGGATCTGTTCGACGGTCATGGATGACTTCTGCCAGCGCTCCTGCCTGCTCGGCGCGCTGCTCGGCCCCCTTCGGCGGCATCATTGCCTCCTGATCCCAGGATATCAGCCCGGCGACCTGGCCAAGTGCGGTTATTTGTTTTTCGTTTTCCAGCAGTTTTTCGAGAGACATTTCCGGTCCAGTTCTGGTGAAGACAGACCTTGGCAAATAGCGCGAAAACCAGGTAATGACCAGAGCCGATCAAACTTCTGTATTTTGGTAGTTGCCGACTTGCCAGCGGCTGATAAAAGCTGTTGACTTGTATTGGAAAATTGGTTGTCCCAATCCCCAAAACGTAATGGTCGAGACCCTAACAGAAGTTGAAGAATATGCCGCTTTTTCATGAATTGGAGACGTTGGCGCTGCATGCCGGACATGTGCCGGATTCAGACCACGGCTCGCGTGCTGTACCGATCCACCAAACCAGTTCCTATGTCTTTCGTGATGCCCGCCATGCGGCTGCGCTCTACAACACGGAGGAGGGCGGGCACCTCTACACCCGGATTTCCAATCCGACGGTCGCGGTGCTTGAACAACGAATAGCGGCGATGGAAGGCGGGGCCGCCTGTGTCGCGACAGCTTCGGGCATGGCAGCGCTACATTGTGTCACGACCATGCTTGTCAGTGCCGGCGATCATATCGTTTCCACAGCTCAGCTGTATGGCGCGAATATCAATCTCCTGAAGAACACAATGCCGCGTTTTGGGGTCGAGACCAGTTTTGTCCACGGTCGTGATCTTGATGGGCTGAAGAAGGCAATCCAGCCCAATACCAAATTCCTGTTTTGCGAGATGATCGGCAATCCGGGTCTGGATGTGCTGGATGTCGAGGCGGTTGCGAAAATCGCCAGCGATGCCGGAATTCCCCTGGTCATGGATGCGACCTTCTGCACGCCATGCCTGTTCAAGCCCTTGGATCACGGTGTCGATGTCGTCATCCATTCCACCACGAAATGGATGGGTGGCCATGGCATTGCCATCGGTGGTGCTATTGTTGATGGCGGACGTTTCGACTGGGGGGCGAGCGACAAATTCCCAACGCTGACCGCACCACACTATGCGCTTGATGGGATCGTGTTCTGGGAGGAATTTGGACCGATTGCCCTAAGCGCCCGTATCCGGGCCGAGGCGATGTATAATTTTGGCCCCGCTTTGTCGCCGACCAATGCCTTCTATCTTATACAGGGTATTGAAACATTGCCGCTGCGCATGGAAAGGCATATGGTCAATACCGCCGCATTGGTGGAATTTCTTTCTGATCATGACCTGGTTTCCTGGGTCCGCCACCCCAGCCTTCCCGATCATCCCGACCATGACGTAGCCAATCGGCTGCTGCCGAACGGCGCCGGTTCAATTGTCGGCTTCGGGGTAAAAGGCGGACGCGAAGCAGGTGCGGCATTCATCGAGAATGTCCAGATTGCCTCGCATCTGGCTAATGTCGGTGATGCCAAGACACTCGTCATTCATCCTGCTTCCACCACCCATTCTCATATCTCTGCCGAGGACATGAAGGCCGGCGGGCTGACCGAAGACATGATCCGGCTTTCAGTTGGTCTGGAAAATATCGATGATCTGAAACAGGATTTTGATCGCGCGCTGAAAGCGGCATCAAAGGCGGTGGGGCAGGGCTGATGCTGATCGAAGTAGAAGATATAGACAGCTACGCTGCCACTGGTGGCAGGGATCATCAGTCGGACAAACCCTGGATGGTGTTCATTCACGGATCCGGGTTCAATCATTTGGCCTGGATGCTCCAGACCCGTGCCATGGCCTATGATGGATGGAATGTCTTGGCGCCGGATTTACCCGGCCATTATCTGTCCAAAGGTGAGCCGTTGGCTGGAATTGAGGATATGGCCAAGTGGCTGCTGAAAGCCATGGAAGCGGTGGGATGTAAACAGGCGGTAATCTGCGCGCACTCGATGGGTGGACTTATTGCGCTTGAACTGGCCCGGCTGAAGCCAGATGCCGTCAAAGCGATCATTTTCGTGGCAACTGCAAATGCCATACCGGTGAACAAGCATTTGCTGGACATGGCGGCAGCCAATGAAGAGAAGGCGATCGCCTCGATGATTGCCTGGGCGCATGGCGAGGAAGCGCATCTGCATGAAAATACCTGGCCCGGATCAAGTCTGATATTCAACGGGATCGACATCATGCGGCTGAACCCGGCGGGTACGCTTAGCGTGGATCTGCAATCCTGCAATGACTATGAACATGGTATTGAGCGCGCCGAACAAGTCGAATGCCCGACATTGTGCGTGTTTTCCAAACTTGACCGAATGACGCCGGTCAAAGGCGGCATGGCGCTTGCGAAGGCACTTTCGGATAATGAAACCATCGTATTGGACAATTGCGGGCATTCCATTCCCAGCGAACGACCAAGAGAGCTGAACGCCGCCATTCGCGATTTCCTGGCGGCCAGGGTCTCCAGATAACCAGCGGAATTTCGAAGATGAGCGATAGATCACAACCGATCGAGAAGGTTTGTGTCATTGGTGCCGGTACGATGGGAACCGGAATAGCGGCGCAAGTGGCAAATGCCGGTTTGGATGTTCTGCTGCTTGATGTTGCCGGTACAGATGAAAAACCGAACAAGGCGGCAGAGCGCGGAATTGAACGGATTGTCAGATCTGATCCGCCACTTTTGATGTCTCCGGAAAATGTCGGGCGGATTACCGCAGGTAATATTCGGGATGATCTTTCAAAGGCCGGAAACTGCGACTGGATTGTGGAAGCAATCATCGAGCAGTTGGACGTCAAGCGGGATCTGTATCGCGATCTGGTGACGCATCTGAAACCGGGTGCGCTTGTTTCATCCAACACCTCGACCATTCCAATATCACTGCTCATGCAGGACATGCCGGATCGACTGAAACAAAACTTCTGCATCACCCATTTCTTCAATCCGGTGCGCTATATGCGGCTGCTTGAAATTGCCAAAGGGCCGGAAACTTCACCGGAATGCATCGAGCGTCTCGACCGGTTTTGTGACCGGCAGTTGGGAAAGGGCGTTGTGCATTGTGCCGATACACCAGGATTCCTGGCCAATCGTGTCGGTGTGTTTGCGTTACAGGCGGTCATTAACGAGGCAATCAATTCAAAACTGACCGTCGAAGAGGCAGACGCGGTTTTCGGCCGACCGATGGGCATGCCCAAGACCGGCGCTTTCGGTTTGTATGACCTGATCGGCCTTGATCTGATGGCCGATGTGGTCCGCTCAATGCGATCAATCCTGCCGCCCGATGATGCATTCCATCCGCTGGGGGAGGAGAATGCGCTTATCAACCGGCAGATCGAGTTGGGTTTTACCGGAAACAAGGGAAAGGGTGGGTTCTATG
>JBCCEP010000205.1:0-7365 GCA_039030215.1 Pseudomonadota bacterium | reverse complement strand
GCATCGGGATTCAGCATGGAATCAGGATTGTCTGCAGCCTCGGTGCGTCCGGGATTGCGGATAGCACCGTCAATATTGATCCAGGCGACATGTATTCCCTGGGGATTCAATTCCCTGGCCATGGATTGGGCAAGGCCACGTTGTGCAAATTTGCCCATCGCAAAAGGCGCAGATTTAGGAAATCCCTTTACGCCGGCAGATGCGCCGGTGAACAGGATTGTTCCGCGTTTGCCATCTTCTACTTCCTGCGACAGCATTTTTCTGGCTGCAGCCTGCCCAACTAGAAAAGCGCCGAACGCGGTAATCTGCATGGCGGTGTTTACTTCCTCAGGCACAAGCTCTGTTATCGGACCCCGCTGTCGCGCCGATGGATTATAAACCGCTATTCGAAGGGTTCCATCCAGTCGGGAAAACAATTCATTCACGTCTTCTGTTTTGGATGCATCGCAGGTTATGCAAATTGCGCCGGTAGTTTCGGCAAGGCTCTTGATCTTCTCAATATTTCTGGCTGCCAGCACAAGTTGATAGTCGTGCGAATTCAAGAGTCTTGCGAGTGAAGCGGACAATCCGTCTCCAACGCCCACAATCAGAGCTAGTGGTTTGGTCATATTCCGGCTTCCCTATTTTTATATAACAGCTTCGGACGTATGGCGGTTTTCAGAATTTCAAAGAAGCCCGTCTGCCTCCTCGATCGGAAAATCGATATGGATGTGATTGTCATCGGGATCAGAGACATTCACCTGGACAATCGGAAGGTTGCGGACCGTTGCCAGGGAATAGGCAATGTCACGATCATCCAGCTTCGCCAGAAATTCCTTGACGCCCGTTGCGCCGAACGCAAAGTGTTCAATCTTGGGTTCGATTGATTTTAGATCTTCGGTCACCTCAACAAGATGGACTGCCGGGGTGTCGCCGACATATAGCCAAGCGCCGGCAAAACCAAAATCCGGCCGGTCTCCATTGACCATATCGAGGACCTCGACATACCACTTGATCATTTCCTCAAGATTGGATGTGCGGACGTTTACGTGTTCGAGCTTTTGCAACATAAGCAGCTACCTTGTTAAGCAACACTATTTTCCCTGCGGGCAATTTTTGTATTCCGAAAAGCAGACAGGCACAATTGCAATCACCAAAAATGGGCGATCGGTTTCCTTATAATTCGACGAATTTTGGTGATCCTGCAGGATTGGCATAACCGATGAAGAAACATACAGCGACCGAATTACGGTCAATATCTGCGAAAGCAAAAACCGCTCGACCTAATGCGGTGATTCATGATCTCGCTGATGTTGGGATTTGGGATTTATGATTGATATCAAAGTTTTATTGTGAATTTTGAAGAATTTGAGTCACCTCAAGTTCCAGAAGAGATTCAACTTCTTGAGAACTCTCATCCGTAGATTATGTGAAATATTGAAGTGCTTAATCAGCGTTTCAAAATCTGAGCAGATTTGACCCTAATCAATAATCGTTACCAATAGGTTGTGATAAGTCCTTCCATGGGTTGGGAACACCGCGGATATGCTTTCCCAATCCGCATGGTGGCAGAGCCGGTATCATCAGACAAGCCTTCACACTTGCCCAATCAAGCGGTGAGTGTAAGAGTATGCCTGTCGATTATGATTACCGGCAATGTCACAGGGAACAGATAAATAGTGCAGTGGCGATATTGGCTTGCATCCAGATCGGATCGCCAGTGCAAACAAAAAAGGAGAATGACATGCCCCGAGTGTCCAGCTTAATTATTGGCGCTGCCATTGCAGTCGCCTTTGTCTTTGAACCGGTCGTTCCGCTACCCCTAGTTAGTGGTTGGCAAAATAGCTCGAAAGCATTTGCTCGGGTCGGTCGACCCTTGACGCCAGGCAGTGTTGCCGGGGTAGCAAGAAGAACGTCTCGTCGAACAACCCGCCGTGTTGCCTACCGTAATTCGATTGCTGGATGCTCGCCCTATCGCACATACTATAATTGCGGCGGTGTGTATTATGCGCCAAGCGTTCAGAACGGCACGACCGTCTACGTCGTGGTCAATCCGTAACCATCAATTGGAGATCAGAAAATGAAAAACCTTTTAAAAGGGATGTCCCTGTTCGCCATGATCTTGTTGGCCGGAACTCTGCTTTCGACAAAGACTGTTCACGCCCAGGGTGTGCTAGAAGCCTGCGAAGAAGAGATCGAAGTGCTGTGTGAAAAAGTGAGCCCGGGCAATGGCCGTGTCATCTCCTGCCTCTATGCGCACGAAAACTATCTGAACGAACCCTGCGCGATGGCGATCGTCGATATGGGCGACTTGCTTGACTACGTATTTGAGACAGTACGTAGCACTGTGGAAGTCTGTGCAGCCGATATCGAAAGCAAATGTGCGGGCATGGAATTTGGCGAGGGTCGTATCATCAGCTGCCTTCGTGAGAATTCCGCGGATATCGCACCTGAATGCGCGACCAAGGTCAATGATTTTGGCAAGGAATTGGCGGCAGAGTAATTGCGTGTGCCTGACGTACAGAGATTTGGTCTGCGTTTGAAGAGATAAGCACCAGTAACAGGATGAAGCTTATGACCGGTTTTTTGAAAACCACAATTATTGGCGGCATCCTGTTTCTGGTGCCGTTTGCCGTGTTAGCAGTTGTTTTGGGAAAAGTGTTCCCGATTGCTCAGAAACTGGTTGCTCCGCTTGCCGATTTCATACCGTTTGACTCGATCATCGGTCTGAATGTTCCAATTGCACTGACGTCGGCCTTGATTTTGCTCTTGTGTTTTGGCGTAGGTCTGCTCGCAAAGACAAGAATTGCGAAGTACCTCGTCAACAGACTTGAAAACTCCGTTATGCGGAAAATTCCAGGTTACGAACTTCTTCAGAGCATCAGCGCAGATGTCGCCGGCGTAGGCGGCAAGGACGGGCACAGAGTCGTTCTTGTACGCTTTGACGATGCCTGGCAGTTTGGATTGAAAATAGATGAGATCAGCGGTGGCAAGCTGGTCGCGGTTTTCATTCCGGATTCGCCCACGCCGCAAACCGGTGCGATGATGATGGTTGAGGCTGATCGTGTTCGCCCAACCAATATTCCAATCGCTTCATTATTTGCTTGCCTGACTCACCGCGGGAATGGATTGAGAAAACTGTTGAGTGCCTGAGCTGCGATCCATTTTAAAACTAAAGTTTCACAAGGAAGGAGCAAGCTGATTAGAACGTTCGGCGATGGTCATGATCGCAGGGCCAGAATCAGTTAATGTCAGGCTTGCAGCAATTTGCTTGCGCTCAAAACTGGAATTGAATTCAATGCTAAGAAATCTCACCGCTATAGTTTTTGCAATGTTCATCGGCCTGGCGATGCTGACCGTTACGGCGGCATCACAAACTGCAAGTAGCGAACAAAATACGGAAGCGGCACAGACAATCGAGCAACTGACCTCCAAGATGAGTCCGGAGGAAATCAGTGCGCTTACCAGGCTTCTGGAATTGATGTCTGGTAATGAAGCCACTCCGGCAGTCGGAGCAAGCGAAACCAGTACTATTGCGGCATTTCAGGCGATCTGGACTTCATATACGGCTTATTTCTGGAAAAATGTCACCGCCTTTCCGGAGATGGTGGGCGGAGTCGGGCAGGCATTCGGGGAGATATTCACCGGACGCGGATTTAGCGGGAGCCTGGTGTTTCTGGGCATGTTGCTTGTCATTCTCGCGGTTGGATATGGTTTTGAATTCGCGGCCACCCGAGCCACGGTAACCTGGCGCGAGAAGGCGCGTCAGGCAAATGCCGATGATCTGACCGCAATGGTCAAGGCTCTCGGATTGCGACTTCTTCTGGAACTTCTTGGCCTGGCGGTGTTCACGATCGTAACGATCAATCTGGCCAGCCTGATGTTTGCCGAGGCCAGGGATGAGTTCATTGCCGGAAAATTTATTCTCCTGGCGATAGTCGGTGTGAGGCTTATGGAGACCTTCCTGCGTTTGATGCTGGCGCCTTACCAGCCTTCCTTGCGCATTGTCTCGGCAGATGACTGGACGGCCAAGTTCATTTATCGAAGCCTTGTCGGTTTGGCAGCTCTCATTGGCGTTGCGGTATTTCTGTTCGAGATAATGAAAGAATACAATATCGCCGGCATACCGGCATTCCGCTTCTGGGTCAGTTTACTCGTCTATGTTGCTCTGGTTTATGTCACCTGGCGCGCCCGCAACGGTCTTACCTCGATCATCAAGGGGCAGGACGAATTTGTCACCACCGGTCTGGAACGCATGGCAACCTGGTGGCCATGGATTTCCATCATCGCCATGGCAGTACAATATTTCGCGGTTTCGGTTGCGCTTGCCAGCGGCAAGACGGATTATTCGCCGGCAATCGGTATTACCACAATTGCGATCATTGTGTTTGCGCCGTTCCTCGACACGATGCTGCGTGGTGTGATCAAGCATCTTGTTCCGCCCATGCAGGGAGAGGGTGAGGTTGCGGAAGCTGCATATCTGAGAACCCGGCTCAGCTATGCCAGGATCGGCAGGGTGTTGTTGCTGGCAGTTTTGTTTTTTACGATCGCCAAGCTATGGGGCATCGATTTCCAAAACATTGCAGCACTGGGTTTTGGTGCACAGCTTGCGGCAAAGCTCATGAGTTTCATCATGGTGCTGGTGCTTGGTTATCTGGTTTGGGAAGTTGTGAACCTGTGGCTGACCCGGCAACTTACCCGGGACAAGCCTGCCGATGAAGGTGAGCCAAAGGCAGGTGATGAGGGCGGGCATACGGCAGGTACCCGGATCGCTACCATCCTGCCATTGGTGAGAATAAGCCTCTTGATTGCGATTTCGGTCATAACCGGCCTGTTGGCGCTTAGCCAGTTGGGGCTGAACATCACGCCATTGCTGGCAGGTGCAGGCGTTTTTGGTATCGCCATCGGTTTTGGTGCACAGACGCTTGTCAAGGATGTTGTATCGGGTGTGTTCTTTCTCCTGGATGATGCGTTCAGGATCGGTGAATTCATCGATGTTGGCGGAACGATGGGGACGATCGAAAAAATTTCCGTGCGTTCGCTGCGGCTGCGTCATCCGAATGGTCCGGTCCACATCATTCCCTATGGCGAAATTGCGAAGCTGACCAATAATAGCCGCGACTATGTCATCATGAAACTACGGTTCACCGTGCCGTTTGACACCGATATCGAAAAGGTCAGAAAGCTGTTCAAGAAGATCGGCCAGCAGATGATGGAAGATCCAAATCTGGCAAAAGATTTCATCGAGCCGTTCAAGTCCCAGGGTGTGGCAGATGTTGACGATGTCGGGATCGTGGTTCGTGGCAAGTTCATGACGAAGCCTGGCGCCCAATGGGTAATCCGCAAGGAGGTCTATGCAAGGGTTCAGAAGGCTTTTGAAGAAAACGGAATTCAGTTTGCCCGCAAGGAGGTTCGCGTTCACATCCCTGATCTGGACGAAGATGATGAGCTTACAAAGGAACAAAAAGAGGAAGTTCTGAAGGCTGCTGGTACCGCGGCTGCAGCTGAGGCTGAAAAGCCCGGAAGTAGCAAGCCCGCAGCTGCTGATCCATTTTAGGCATCGGCTGCCGGGAATTATCCGATCGGCAATTCAGTCTAGATCAACTCGCGTTCCGAAAGATTGGCCATCAATGTTCTGGTGCCGAATGTCCATGGGGTGCATTCAGTAGACAAACGGACGGTATTGGTCAGTTTGCCCAGCCCTGTCGAACTGATGCTAACAACGTCTCCAATCTTGTGGGTAAAGCCTTCGCCTGCAACATCACGATCTTCAGTAGGGGCAAAAAGTGTGCCCAGAAACAGCATCAGGCCGTCCGGATATTGGTGGTGACGTCCAATCGTCTGGCTCACCAGATTTTCCGGGTCGCGACTGATTTCCTTCATTGATGAATGACCCTTCAACACAAATTCATCCGGGCCGACCACGGTAAGGTCCAGCGTTGCGGTCCTTACGTCATCAAGGGTGAAATTATCATCGAACAAGCGGATGAACGGTCCAATCGAGCAACTGGCGTTATTGTCTTTTGCCTTGGACAACAGCAGCGCCGAACGCCCTTCGACATCGCGCAAGTTCACGTCGTTGCCAAGGGTTGCGCCGATAATCTTTCCCGCCGAAGAAACGGCCAAAACAATTTCAGGCTCTGGGTTGTTCCAGCTTGAAATCGGATGCAGTCCGACATCGGCCCCCGGACCGACGGCAGAAAGGACCTGTGCCTTTGAAAAAACCTCGGCATCCGGGCCGATACCAACCTCCAGATATTGGGACCACAGGCCTTCGGCTATAAGTGCAGCCTTGACGGCAGCAGCTTCGTCGGATCCAGCGCGAATATCCCTCAGACTGTCACCGACGACCTTGCCAACGCGATCCCTGATCGATTCCGCCTTTTTCGGGTCCCCTGAGGCCTGTTCCTCGATGACCCGCTCAACCATGGAGCCGGCAAAGGTGACACCGCAGGCCTTGATTGCCTGGAGATCGCACGGGGCCAGAAAATGTATGACGGAACTGTCGCCGACTTTTGCGGACGAAACCTGGTCAACCGTTCCGAGCACAGGTCCGGTGGCAGAGCCAACATAGTCAGCCGGGTTGTCCATTTCGCATATGTCGCGGACGAGGGGAGTAATGCGCGAGGTTATGTCCACCACATTGCCGTCACGGATCGTCACGACGGAAGGGCCGGATGCAGCAGGGTTCCAGACCCGGCCAATAAAAGTACCGTCGGTGTCCTCGATTTCCAGGATATCTGACATATTTCATCTCACTGCTTTGTCTTGATGCTCGTCGACAACAAAAGGCCGGAGCGCGGCTTTGTCAATTAACGAGGCAGAATATCGCTTTGAAAAAGCTGCGATGCAGTATTCAATCCTGACTGACATCACAAAACAGTTTGTATGCACAACCCAATTCCAGATATAACCGCCGTGAGCGAGGGTTGCGGCCAAAATGAGTATGAACGGCAACTATTGGGGTTGAGTCAGTGATAATATAGGTGGACAAGTCCGGTGACCGCTGTAACCGGCTTCTACCCGAAAATCCGACAAAATCTTGAATCGACAGGGAAGCAGATATGCTGATTGGAAAACATCTGATTGCAGGCCAGTGGCTTGCTGGTAATTCGACATTCAATAACGAGCCGGTGACAGGCGAAGCAGACAGTTTTTCAACCGGGACACCTGAACTTGTTGATATGGCAGCAAAGGCTGCTGAAGAAGCCTTCTGGTCGTATGGCTATAGCGACAGCACAAATGCTTTGACATCAGGGAGCCTTGATTGACATGAAAAACATTGATTGAACTGGGCGCTCGTATTTTATTTCGCTAGAACGGAAGGCGATAGACAGAGAGAATAGTATCGTGAAATTGGTCTGGAGCTGCAGCCATGTCTTTCTC
>JBCCEP010000204.1:0-7374 GCA_039030215.1 Pseudomonadota bacterium | reverse complement strand
GGCGCGGTGCTAAAGGGCGCGTCACGGATCATCGGGATCGATATCAATCCCAACAAGTTTCCATTGGCAAAGTCACTCGGCGCTACTGAGTGCATCAATCCGAAGGATCACGCGGCACCCATCCATGAGATCCTTATCGAGATGACAAATGGCGGCCTGGATTACACATTTGAAGCGGTAGGCAATGTGGAATTGATGCGTTCGGCGCTGGAGGCTTGCCACAAGGGTTGGGGCGAATGCACTGTGATCGGCGTGGCTGGTGCAGGGCAAGAGATCTCGACGCGGCCATTCCAGCTCGTCACCGGCCGCGTGTGGCGTGGGACTGCATTCGGTGGTGTGCTGGGTCGCAGCGAATTGCCTGGCATGGTGGATGAGTGGTTACGCGGAGACTTCAGTGTAGACCCTTATATCACTCACCATATGAAGCACGGTCAAATCAATACAGCCTTCGATCTCCTTAAGGCGGGAGAATCGATCCGCTCGGTCATCCATTTCCAACCGAGCGAAACAATGACGGTAAACTCTCTGCCTGGACAAATCGTCTCCGAGTGAAGCAGATATCAGATTACCCAATTAAGTAGCCGGTCTGAGGTTTTTTTCTCAGACCGGCCTGTTGTGGTTGCCAGATTCAAAAAATAAGGCTTGCCGCGAGCATGGATTTCACAACTGCGTAGGATTCGGTGCATCGCCATAGACGTCGACCGGATCAAAGACCTTCTCTGTCTCTGTGAAGTTCAATTCGATCGGCCCCTTGTCTGAGTTTAGCGGTACCGCACGATAGAAGCAGGAACGGTAGCCGACATGGCAACTGGCACTTCCTTCGACGGCAACGCGCAGCCATACGGCGTCTTGATCGTCGTCTATCCGCATTTCGACAACCTTCTGGACAAGGCCACTGGTCGCTCCTTTATGCCAGAGGCACTTTCGGCTTCGGCTCCAATAGTGGGCTTCACCCGTTTTGATCGTCTGCAACAAAGCGTCTTCATTCATCACACCCATCATCAGTACTTCGCCGGTCTCGGCATCGGTTGTTACGACTGGAATGAAGCCGTTTTCGTCAAACTTCGGTGCAAGGAGTTTGCCCTCTTCCACCTGTTCGACGGAGGTGCGTTGTGCAAAGGATTGGAAATCAGCCATCATCCGAGCCCTTCGTTGGATGTTGGAATTGAAGACAGAAAATCCCTGCGCAGTTCAGGATCCGTTTGAAACTCGCCAAGAAGCCGCCGGGTCAACATCGAAACGCCCGGTTTCTTGATGCCGCGCGTGGTCATGCACATGTGGGCAGCTTCGATAACAACAGCAACTCCACGTGGCTGAAGCACCTCTTGAATGGTATCAGCGATTTGTGACGTCAGGGTCTCCTGGATTTGCAGGCGCTTTGCGTAAACCTCTACGACGCGCGCCAGTTTGCTGATGCCAACAACACGATTTGCCGGAAGATAAGCTACATGCACCTTGCCGATTATCGGCACAACATGATGCTCGCAATGCGATTCCAATCGCATGTTTCGCAGGACGATCAGATCATCATATTCGTTCGTTTCCTCAAAAGTGCGGGCCAGCAGTTCGGCCGGGTCAATCTGATACCCTTCAAAAAATTCTTCATAGGCACGTGCTACACGAGCCGGCGTATCCACAAGCCCTTCTCGATCCGGATCGTCGCCACTCCATTCCAGGAGTACACGCACGGCCGCCTCTGCATCTTCGCGAGAGGGCCGCAGCCCGTGTTCCTTGCGATACTCTGCCATTGCCACAACACTCGCAGCGTAATTCATTATCTTCAAAACCTCTGTCGTTGATTTTTAAGGCTGAAACACAAGGTGATTACTTGAAATTCGAACTGCCCGTTGACGTAAAACACGTAAGTTCTGGTTAGATCGTTGACGCAATCATCCGTTCCAGTTTCTGAAGGCCATTTTTTCCTTCGGGATAACCAAAATTCAGCTTCCTTAATCTGGTCATGTTACTATATAACATAAACCTACCAGATGGAAATGGACCTTACGACCGATCCCACCCAGTTGTGATGCAGACCCGGGTATCAATTGGCCACTTGTCATCGGAACGGCCAAAACGATGAATGAATTACCGACTAACTTTGGAGCGAATATTGACCGAACATGCTCAGATCCTCGAAAGGGATAGTTTCAATGGCGCTCGCGCAACGTTGATACAATGGACGGAAGCAGTCGCTACAGGACGCGTAGAAAACGTCTTGGCCCTTTATGCATCGGATGCGATCCTGGTTCCGACATTGGCCAATGAGATCATCGTTACACAGGATGGTCGTCGTCACTATTTCGAGTTCTTTTTGTCTGATGGCGGTCCCACATGCACTATCGACCGCGAAGAACTCAGGGCCGATTATAAAAACGGTACTGTGGCCATTGGCGGGATCTATACCTTCAACTTCCGCAGACCTGCGGGTGAGGAATCAGTACCTGCACGATTTCTGTTCAACTTCGAAGAGCTGGACGCGCGCTGGCTGATAACTGGACATCATTCCTCGCGCTGCGTTTGAGCTGTAAGTGAAGCTTATAATTCCAAGGCTATAAACGACAATAAGTGATAAGACACCCATGACTTTACCTGATCGTATCCCTGTTTTTTTGCTGAGCGGTTTTCTCGGCTCAGGTAAGTCTACGCTTCTGAATGCGTTTTTGAACGATCCCGAAGTTCAGGACACGGCAGTAATCATTAACGAGTTCGGGGATGTGCCCGTCGATCATTTGCTGGTCCGCAAAGGTGAGACCACGATTAGCCAGGTTTCGACAGGCTGCCTGTGCTGTTCAGATACCACAGACATCCAAAAGACGCTTTCTGACATCCAAATCGCGGCATTGGATGGTGAAATAGGCGGGTTTTCGCGCGTCATCGTCGAGATGAGCGGACTTGGTGACCCGGCGCCGTTGGTCAGCACCCTCTCCGCCAGGGAAGATGTTCCACACCAGTTACCAAGCCGCGCTTTCCAGGCTCAATTTTATTTGGCCGGGGTCATCACGCTGTTCGATACCATCGCTGGGGCAAGTTCCATTGAAAGCCACTTCGAGGCGCTTAAACAGATAGCCTTTGCGGATCGGATTGTTCTGACAAAAACCGACCTGTCGAATAAACATGATGCTTCGTTGGATCAGGATGCATTGTTGCGTGAATTGCGCGAGCTCAACGCAAGCGCTGAAATCTTTGATCGTCAAACGGTCGAATTTTCAAAACTATTTTTACCGAAGCCTTACGCAGTCGTTGATCGCGGCGAAGATGTTGCCGGTTGGTTGGCCCTGGAAGCTGCATTAGCCCTTGAATCCCGCCATGACGCTCGACCAAATGAGGAGATTACCAGTCTCAGACACGGGGCCGGTATCAGGACATTCAGCATAACCAGGGACGAACCACTGTCAGAAACCAACTTTCATAGGTTTCTGAGCATTCTCCAGGAATCAGCCGGACAGCGGCTTCTTCGGGTCAAGGGGATCATTGCGACGGAAAACTTCCCCGACAAACCGATAATTATCCATGCGGTTCAACACAGCGTTTCCAATCCTGTTCGGCTAGACACCTGGCCAGATGAAGACCATCGGACCCGGCTTGTTTTCATCACACACGGCAGCGATCCCGAGCAGGTTCGGAAGTTGTTTACCACGGTGATAGACGCCGTTCCCGGATCGCTCACGAGGTCACTCAAAGAAATAGGCGACACATTGATGGCGCCGTTTGCTCGAACATTATCCACTCTCGATTTCATGTCACGGAGGTCGCAATGAACGCATTGGAAAAGACACCAGTCACCGTACTCACCGGATATCTCGGCGCCGGTAAAACCACATTGCTCAATCGCATACTTACAGAAAATCATGAAAAGCGATACGCGGTCATCGTCAATGAGTTCGGCGAGGTCGGAATCGACAACGATCTTGTTGTAGACGCAGATGAAGAAATCTTCGAAATGAACAATGGATGTATCTGTTGCACGGTTCGCGGAGATCTCATCCGTATCATCGAAGGGCTGATGAAACGGCGAAACCGCTTTGATGCGATTTTGATCGAAACGACGGGCCTCGCCAATCCCGCGCCCGTTGCCCAGACTTTCTTTATGGATGAAGACGTTCAATCCAAGACCAGGCTTGATGCAATCGTAACTGTCGTGGATGCCAAGCATCTACTCGATGAAATAGACAATGCACATGAGGCCCAGGAACAACTGGCCTTCGCCGACATCGTCCTATTGAACAAGATTGACCTGGTTAGCAAGCAAGAGAAGGCCGAGGTTGAAAAGCGAATACGCCGGATCAATCCCACAGCATTGATCCACACTTCCGAGCGCTGCCAGATAGACCTTGATGAAGTTCTTGGACGCAATGCCTTCGATCTGGATCGCGTACTCGAGATCGAGCCGGAATTCCTGAAGCACTTTCACCACCATCATCACGACGATCATGTCACGAGTTTCTCACTGACGAGCGACAATCCGCTCAATCCCGAAAAGTTCTTTCAGTGGATACAGACGATCTCCCAGGAGTTTGGTCCCGACATGCTTCGAATGAAGGGAATTATTGCTTTTGAAAACGACGATGACCGCTTTGTGATACAGGGCATTCATATGTTATTGGAGGGCGATCACCAACGCCCCTGGAGTCCGGACGAGCAGCGCACGACACGGCTTGTTTTCATCGGACGAGACCTTCCTCGCGACAAGATCGAAGAAGGTTTCCGGGAATGCCTGGTTCATGAACAAGTTGCCGCAGAATGAGCAAGTTCAACAATCCGCTCGCGCCGAAGCTCGGCCGATTAAAATCCAAATCGTCTGAAATAAAGCGTTGGGTTCGCGAGTTGATGAATGTTCCAGAAGACATTCCGATTACCATTGCCGAATTGGCTTGCCGGGATGAAGGATGCCCGGATACCGAAACGGTAATCGGCTTGCTTGAACCAGGCAAACCAATCGTCACAATACGGATTCATTCCGCCATGGCCGAAGTTACCAGGCCGGACGTAGCCAAAGCTGCGGGAATAACGGTTTGAGTTATAGGACCATCGAGGTCACGAGAATGAGCAAATTCTCGGAGGCCTTTGGCTGATAGCCGGTTCCCTGAGTGTAGAGACAGGCACCGCGTAGGAAGGTGCTATCATCGCAAATGTCCGATGTGGGCCAGAGACGGAAATGCCGGCATGACTGACAATGACAGCTCAGAGTCAAAGCTGAGCGTTGACTATCTTGGTACATTGGTATAATTATAACAATATGACTACCAAGATTGAACGAACCCAAACCGGAATACGGATCGAAAAGCGACTTCTGAAGGTTTTAAAAGCGACCGCAGAACATCTGGATATGTCCCTTGGTGACCTTATCGAGGGGATTGCGTTGCACAGTTTCGAGAACAAGCCGCCTTTCTCAACTGAAACCATCGAGAAAATCTCGCAGCTAAAGTCAGTTTATGACTTGGATTGGAACGCTAAGGACAGTCACAAATTCAAAGAGACCGAGGAATGACGAACACAACAAAATGCGCACCTGTCACTCTGGCATTTGAGGCACATGAGATAGATAATTCGACATTTCGCCATGCTGAACATGTGCGTGTCGCCTTTGATCTGCTTCAAAAATACGATTTCATTGACGCTGCTGCCACCTATGCGAAGGGTATCAGGACAATGGCTGCAAAGGCTGGTGCGCCCCAAAAATTCAATCTCACAATCACCTATGCATTTATGAGCCTTATTGCAGAAAGGCTGGTTGCTTCATCTGGTGACGATTTTGAAGTCTTCGTTTCTGAGAATCCCGACTTGATGTCGAAGGATGTATTGATGAAATGGTATGACAACGAAAGGCTCAATACTGAAACGGCGCGTACCATTTTCTTGCTACCTGATGCAGCTTGAGAACATGTTCCATATTTTTCTCCTTATCCATTAAGTGCCAGTCCCGGAAGTTTGGATTGCCTGCCTTATTCTCAACCAATCTTGGGAGTGAGGGAGGGTCCAGGAACGAAGATAAATGAGAGCTTAACCAAAATTCCCTAGCGCTTTTCTCGTCTTCGCTTGGACACGGACAATTTTGGTGAGACCAAAGAAAATCTCTTATTTTTGTACCTTTGCCGTTGAATACCAAGGCTGGTTCCGGGCAATGTAGTGTCATCAGCAAACTGTCAAGAAAGTACTCTAGATGCGCTATTTTCCTTTCGCACTAATAGCTCTTGCAAGTGCCGCAGCAGCAGACACACCGAATTTGACAGGAACCTACAACGGTATTGTCGCCTGTGATCGTACACAGGAAGGGCGGCCCGGAGTGTTCCGATTGGAATTGGATATCCGCGTTCTACAAAAGGACGAAGAGCTTCACATTGCGACATGGGCTGCAGAAGATGAAACGCAACTACGCAAGAAAGCGTCGCTTTACAAGGGAAGAGCCGTTGTCGCTGATGGGCGCGTTTCGGGATATGTTTCTGTTTGCCAACCGGATTTCGAATATACGGAGCTTGTACGGATTTATCCGGCTATGCCCAGGGAAGGCGCTCTAAGCTTTTCAGCGGATACCGTGTTTGTGACGGAAGATTTGCCAAATCGCGAGGGTCAGCTGATTGTCGAAAGCTGTCGTTGGGTCATGACGCGTACGAGCAACGAAACTCCAGAGATGGAGACCTGTCCCTAAATGAGGCGCACTATTTGTGCTCGGAACCGCGCAACTTATGTTGCAACGTTTTTCTACTGCCCTGTCTAAACGGTTTTCTCACAGCACCCGTTCGCACGACAATCAGATCATTCAAGATATGCTCCCCAAATTCTTGAACCATCTCCACCCGTTGAGAGGAATATGAGCTGCCTCACGCAACATATCCAGCCATCTGAAAAACAGAGATAATTTTGGCAGCGGAGGAAGGACTTGAACCCCGACACGCGGATATGGCATTCATGTGTTTTCTTCGCCGGTTGCAAAATTTTCACTACCGGATCATCGTTTTATCGTCCACACAGCCTCAGTATTTGACAGTCAGGCCGTGTGTGCCGGCCAACCCGTTTGATTGTACGGCTGGAAAACTCGTTTATTATCTGAGCCATGCGTGACATCAATCTAAAGGCCACAGAGTATTTTGAAGCAGTGGCTCGTCTTGGGACAGTGACCAAGGCAGCTGAGGAGTTAGGATTCTCGCCCTCTGCGGTAAGCCAGCAAATCAAGCTTCTTGAATCGCAATTTGGTGTCATGCTGTTTCGCCGGGAGAAGCGGCGCCTGAAGTTGACCCTGGATGGCGACCGCCTTTATCAGACCATAACTCAGGCATTTGCGGCGCTTCGAAATTCCCGCAATGCGATTGGACAGCAAAGGGGGCAGCGCAGTCTAAACGTGAGAGTTTCACCCAGTTTTGGAGTGCGCTGGCTTGG
>JBCCEP010000203.1:0-7388 GCA_039030215.1 Pseudomonadota bacterium | reverse complement strand
GGGGCGCATCCTGTATCATGATTGGCAATCCTATCTCGCCAACCCGTGCAAATTGTTCGTAAGTCTGCTCAGACGTGCCCTTCAATAATGCGCCGTGATAGGGCGGCATCATCATCACCATAGATGCCCCAAGATCCTTGGCCATTTTCGCCCGCTCCAGAACGATAGGAGTCGCATAATGGCTGATGGTAACAATGACCGGGACACGCAACGCAACATGTTCGAGACTAAGTCGTGTCAGCAGAGCACGTTCCTCATCGGAGATCAAAAACTGTTCCGAAAAATTGGCCAATATACATATTCCGTCCACGCCCTGATCGACCATGCAATCAAGGACGCGGCGCATGCCGTCTTCGTCAACTGCTCCATTGTCATGGAAGGGCGTCGGTGCGACCGGCCAAATTCCAGAATACCGTGTCATGTCCCGCAGCCCGTCTTGTTGTCCTGCCTTGTGTTTGAATCTTTCATCGCTATTCCAGGATCTCGAAATTTTTCAGATGTTTTTCACTGATGGTAATACCGAGTCCCGGCATGTCGTCATCAAGCTGGAGATAACCATCCTCCGCTTCGGGATCTCCCTCGAAGATGTAATAAAAAAGCTCATTTCCTACTTCTACGTCAAATACCGGAAAGTACTCACTAATCGGGCAGTTCAGATTGGCCATGGTCAGATGGTAATTATGCATCTGGCCTGCATGTGGAATGACCGGCACCTGAAACGCTTCGGCAATCGCATTGATCTTTTGGGCAGCGGTGATACCACCAACCCGGTTGGTATCATATTGCAGAACACTTACCGCACCTCTACGAAGCAAGTCTGCGCAGCCCAATACAGAGAACTCATGCTCGCCTCCTGAAATCGGGATGATGTTCATCGCGTTCAATTCCGCGTAACCCGCAACATCATCTGCAATTACCGGTTCTTCCAACCACCGCGGTTCGTATTTTTCCAGCTTGGGTAACATCCGCTTGGTATAGTCGACGTTCCAGCCCATGTAACATTCAAGCATCAAGTCATTGTCGTAACCAATGACTTCACGGACTGCCTCGACCCGTTTGAGGTTTTCGCGCATTCCCGGCATGCCATCCTGAGGACCATAGCCAAATCGCGACTTGAATGCGGTATAGCCCCCTTTCAGTGCCTCATCGGCCTCCTTCTGCATGACGTCAATCGGCCCTGCATAGAGCTTGGAATAATAAGTCTTGATCTTGTCGCGGGTCCGTCCACCAAGAAGTTTGAATACCGGCTTTCCGGCCAGTTTTCCCATCAGGTCCCATATTGCGATATCAATGGCTGATATCGCGGTCATACCGACACCTTTTCGCCCCCAGGCATGGCTGCGCCGGTACATTTTTTCCCAGATATGGGCATAGTCGAAAGGATCTTCTCCAATAACAAGCGGAGCATACCAGTCATCAATTGCGGTTTTTACCACGGTAGGTGCAAGTGCAGCATTCCCAATGCCGATCGTGCCGTCTTCCGTTTGCAATTCGCAGGTCAGCCACTGATGAAATCGAAATGATTCCATCGCGTCGCCCTTCGGTCGGAGAACATCAGAAGCATTGGTACAAAAGTTTCCCGATGGAGGCACAGTCGGTCCTGTCCAGTTCCAGACACGTGTCCTGACCGATACAATCTTGGTCATGCAGATATACCTCCCATCTCCGGCTCAATCACAGCCGTGCAAAAATTTAACTTGATTTGGTATACCAAAAACCGTATACCAATTACAAGTCAGCAATGTGAATTTCTTTAAATTGCAGCAGAAATTGACGCATATAACCGCAGGGAGGATGATTATGCTGAATAATATTAATAGGATAGGTGCTGTTGGCTTGGCGGCATTTCTGGCAATGTGGGCGATGCCCGGACAACCAGCCGCTCAGGATTTTCCCAATGGCTCAATTGAAGTAATCAACAATTCCAAACCGGGTGGAGGATCTGACATCTTCCTGCGTTTTGCCACCGAAAAAGCCGCTGAAACGCTTGGCACGAGCTTTATCCATCAATCGAAAACCGGTGGGGTGGCAACAAACACCCTAAAATATGTTGCTGACAAACCTGCGGACGGGCAGACCCTCTTTATCGTGAATGCGGGTACTGCTCTGACCATGATGCGAGGCACCGTTAATCTTACCAAGGATGACATCGTGCCACTCGTACGCGGTACAATTGATCCTGAATATGTAGTTGTGAAAGCAGGCCGTTTCGGTAGCGCGGATGAGTTCCTGGAGTTTGCCAAAAACAATCCGGTCAAGCAGGCCGGTACCAAAGTTGGCGGCAATCCCCATGTGAGCGCTTTGATCATGCGCGATGCAATTGGTATGAAAAACCAGGTCTATGTACCGTTCGAGAAGTCGGGTGAGATTGTCATTAATGTCATTAATGGCAATGTGGATGTTGCGCTTTTGAACTATGACGAATTCATCTCACAGGCCAAAGCCGGTGAAGTCGAAGCGCTTGCGATCCTGACACCTGAGCGCTCAGCCAACGCGCCTGATATTCCGACCGGACACGAAGTCGGTATCCCTGTCGATATTGCGGTAGTTCGTGGCATCGGTGTCCTGAAAGGCACACCAGAACCGGTTATCGAAAAACTGGAAGCAGCACTTCTGGATTCGATGAAATCTGACAGCTATCTCGAATATCTTTCCGGTTCAGGGCAGGATGCTTCGAGCATTGCCGGAAGGGATGCATTCGGTCAGCAATTTGAAAAAATGTATGAGGGCTATCAGGCCGTCGCCAAGGATCTACTTGGCGGATAATAGCTGTACTCGGTTGGCCCGAAATCCGGGCCAGCCCAATATTCCGTTCGCAACTGGGATTAGTTCTAATGTCGACATCAAGCAAAGGCGATCGTGCAATCGACCGCACGCTCCTGTTCGAATCAATCTTCATCATGATCTTTTCAGCGGTGATGTTTGGTGTGACATACACTTTCGATAAGGTGCCAGCAATTCTTGCGCAAGGAATTCAGCCGACAATATTTCCACGTGCAATGCTGGTCATCATGTTCCTGCTGGCCGCATTGCAGGCCTTCAAAGCGATGCGGCTTTCGCTGCAGGAGGCAATGCAGCTTAAGCCGCTAAAGGCGATCCCACCAGTCGTCTATCTGACGGCGCTGTTTCTGATAGCATTTGCCTATCTAATGCCGATAATCGGCACCTTCCCCGCAATCGTCATTTTTCTGCCCGCACTCGCATTGCTTTGGGGTGAGCGCCGCTGGCTATTGATGACGCTCAGCTTTGCCGGGTTCCTCGGTTTTGCCTATGTGCTCTTCCGGCTCGTCATGAACGTACCGTTGCCTTGAGGATCATACGACATGGAAGCCTTTTTCCTCGTTTTTCAGTTTCTTTTCGACCCTTATAATCTAGCACTGATTGCCGGGGGTACATTGGTCGGTTTGATTGTTGGTGCTCTGCCGGGTTTGGGCTCAGTTATCCTGATTGCACTAATGTTGCCCTTCGTCGTTCGGATGGACCCGACAACCGGAATTGCTCTTTGTGCGATTGTCTACTGTGCCACAACCTATGGCGGTTCGATTACAGCGATATTGATCAACACCCCGGGCACACCTGCAGCTGCGATGACCACATTCGATGGGTTTCCACTAGCGCAAAAAGGTGAAGCCGGACGCGCACTCGGCGTTGCTACCTTCTCCAGTGCCATTGGCGGTATATTGGGGATACTTGTAATGATTGTCGCCACGCCACTTCTGGCACAGGTGGCATACCGATTTGGACCGGCCGAGTTTTTCGCTTTGGCTGTGTTTGGAATGTCCATGCTTGCCTCGATCAGTGGCGCCTCCATGACAAAGAATTTCATTGGAGGAGCTTTTGGCATTCTGCTTGCGACCGTCGGAACCGACCTTACGACCGGTGTCCAGCGGTTCACATTTGGCCAAGCTGATCTTTATGAAGGTATCGCAGTTGTCCAGATCATGATTGGTAT
Organism: Pseudomonadota bacterium; assembly: GCA_039030215.1. Classification (GTDB taxonomy): domain Bacteria; phylum Pseudomonadota; class Alphaproteobacteria; order Rhizobiales; family Rhizobiaceae; genus BOKV01. Next base: position 3,436 of record JBCCEP010000203.1, on the reverse strand, counting down.
ATTTGCGGGCGGCGAACTCTTACGTCAGGCCACACAGGCACATCTAAAACGGCAACTTGTGGCCGAAGGCGTTACCCGGCTTCCCTCGCTTGCTGATTTCAGAAAGATATGGAAGACCGTGCTGCGCAGTACCGGCATTGGGACATTCATTGGAATCCTGCCGGCTGAGGGCGGCAAGGTCGCTGCGATGATTGCATATAATGAAGAACAGCGATGGAACAAGAACCGCGATCAGTTCGGAAAAGGTGCCATCGAGGGAATAGCTGCGCCTGAAGCGGCGAACAATGCCGCAACCGGCGGGACCATGGTGCCAACTCTGGCGCTTGGTATTCCTGGCGGTGGATCCACCGCGATCATCCTGACCGCCATGCTGATCCTTGGTCTGCGTCCCGGGCCACAGCTTTTTGCAGAGCAACCCGATCTGCTTGCCGGAATTTTCGGCGCGATGCTGGGCGCAAATATCTGCTTCCTTGTCTACGGTATGGTGGGCGCAAAATTCTTCAGCCGGATTACCTTGATACCGACGACCATTCTTTGGCCATGTGTCATCTGCCTCGCCTGCCTTGGTGCCTATAGCTTGCAACAGAGCATGTTTGATGTTGGGATCATGATCTTCTTCGCGATCCTCGGTTTCTTCCTGAACCGGCACGGCTACGCACCTGCACCAATCGTGATGGGATTGATTCTGGGTGAACTGATCGAGACTTCACTCAAGCAGTCATATCTGATTTATGACGGCAATTTGTTTGCCATACTTCAACAGCCAATCGCACTGACCTTCCTGCTCCTCTCGCTGGTCGGTCTATGCGGGCCATTCATCGCCAAAGCGATTGGCGCATTCCGCAACAACCAGGCTGAGCTATTGCGTGGCAACGATGAATAATGGGGAGTACGATGCCTGAGAAACCCGTCATCATATCAACTCTTGGCGACGCCGGTGGCATCGGGCCGGAACTCGTGGCGCGGACGCTGGAGCACCCCGAGATTACCCGTGACACCAAACGCGTGATTGTCGGACACTCCAAGGTTTTCGATATGGGCCGTGCGATCGCGGGGACCGATCTGGACCTGGAGCGTTTTGAAAATTTCGAAAAGGCGCTTGCCAGTCCGGAGCCTATCGTATTCCATCACTACGATAGGCTCGAATATGACGATATAGAGCTTGGCAAGACCAGCGCCCAGGCTGGCCTGGCAGACTACCAGATTGGCTGCTATGCCGCCGACCTTTCGAAGGCGGGTTTGATCGATGCGTTTGTTTGGGCGCCGGTCAACAAGGCTTCGATCCATAAAGCCGGCTACCACTATGAAGGTTACAAGGCCGGCATTGCCGATTACATGGGCTTCACCGAGCGTTCGACAGAAATCAACACGATCGGGCATTTGTGGACTACCCGAGTGACCTCACACATTCCGATCAGCCAGATCGCGGGTGAAATGAATGAGGAAGCGATCATCAGCGTCCTGCGCTACTTCGACCGAGAGCTGAAGCGCTTTGGCTATGATAATCCCAGGATCGCTGTATCCGGCCTAAATCCCCACAATGGCGACGAGGGGGCATTTGGCCGCGAAGAGATCGATATCATCAGTCCCGCAATTGAAAAAGCGAAGCAATATCAGCTCAATGTTGAAGGACCGTTTCCTGCTGACACGATTTTCCTGACCGTGCAGGAAGAAGGTCATGTGGGGGTTCTCTCGATGTATCACGACCAATGTCAGATCGCGACCAAGCTGATGGGTTTCGATGATGGAGTGACCTATTTCGGGGGCTTGCCCTTTATTCTGGCAACACCGGCTCACGGTACGGCTTTCGACATTGCAGGACAGGGAAAGGCTCGGCCAAATGCCATTTTCAAAGCCCATGAATTGGCCCGTCGTGCTGCACTGACCGCGAAGGGATTGCCGGTATGACAAGAAAGAAACAGCCCAACATCCTGTTTATCCAGGCAGATCAGCTGACGGCATTTGTTCTGTCCATATACAATCCTGCCGGTCAGGCCAAGACCCCGCATTTGGATACACTGGCAAGGGATGGGGTGGTGTTTGAAAATGCCTACTCAAACTCGCCTATTTGTTGCCCGGCACGCGCATCGCAATTTACTGGCCGGTTGCCCTCCAGCCATGAGGTCTGGGGCAATGGATCTGAATTTCGCTCCGACATACCGACCGTAATGCATTTCCTTCGCTCCGCTGGTTACCGCGCTGTTGTCTCAGGCAAATGCCACTTTATTGGACCTGATCAGTTGCATGGTTTCGATAAGCGCCTGACGACCGACATGTATCCCTCGGGTTTTGATTGGTCTGTCGATTGGGCACAAGGTTATGACCACCGTCTTGGAACGTCGGTAAAGAAACTGGAGGTCAGCGGACTGTGCAAGACAAACAATCAGATACTATACGATGCCGAAGTCCAATTCCGTACTATTGAGTATCTTCGTTATGAGGCACTAGAAAAACCGGAACAGCCCTTTTTCCTGCATGTATCGTACACGCAACCACACGAAGCCTATCAAACGCTGCCTGAATATTGGGAAAGATATGCGGATGTTGATATCTCGATGCCGGAAATTCCCGAGGATGACGAGCCTCATCCAGTCACGAAATGGCTCAAGATTCACCATGGCATAGATCAATTTCCCCCTGATGAAGAAACCATTCGTCTGTCGCGCCGCGCCTATTATGCAATGATCAGCCATCTTGACGACTATCTGGGGGAACTGATTGCGGAACTAAAACATCTCGGACTTTATGACGATACCATTATCGTCTTCTGTTCCGACCATGGCGACATGCTCGGCGAACGCGGCATGTGGTTCAAACGTTCCTTTTATGAGGGATCTCTTCAAGTTCCGCTGATTTTTCATGCGCCCAAATATTTTAAGCCTGCTCGGATCAGAGAATGCGTAACACTTGCAGATCTTTGTCCAACATTTTCCGAGATCGGTGGCGCAAAATCAGTTTCAAATGAATATGGAAGCGCGGACTCTTCAAGCTTCCTGAACCTGCTTCTTCAACAAGATAGTGGCGAAACGCGAACTGCAATCGCAGAGTACTATGGACCTGGAGTTATCGAACCATGGTTCAGCATTCGCAGGGGCGATTGGAAATATGTCTGGACGAGGAAACATGCAGATCTTTTGTTCAATATTTCCGAAGACCCACAAGAGCAAAGCGATTTGTCACAAGATCCGGGAATGCTCACCGTAAAGGAAGAGCTCAAGTCGGCTCTGCTCGATCGATACGATGTTGAGGCGGTAACCGCTCGTGCCATTGAAAGCAAGAGAACCCGGCAATGGATACACACGGTTCTGGACGGCAGCGACGGTTACCGATGGGACTATCAGCCCCTCTTCGACGGCACCCAGCAATATGTCCGCGGGATAAACAATCCCAGCACTGTCTAGAAATTCGCCAACATAGTTGGCTTCAAATGCACTTG
>JBCCEP010000202.1:0-7407 GCA_039030215.1 Pseudomonadota bacterium | reverse complement strand
GAATTTGTGGGATCTGGATGAGTTTTCCTTCGAAAACTGGACACACATCTTTCTTGAAAAGGTAATTGGGTTGCATGGACATGAGAAGCCTTGGTTGATGGGGTATTCTCTCGGAGGGCGATTGGCTTGGATTTGATGCTCTTGCGGATTGGACGTTGATCGTTGTTGGCGATCAAAAAACGCCCGAACCCTATGAATTGAAGAACGGCATATACCTTACGCCAGCAGAGCAAGAAAAGCTAGCGCCAGAGCTTTCTGATCTCATTGGTTGGAACTGCATTCAGCGCAGAAATCTAGGTTTCGTCCTGGCACTGGACCTTGGTGCAGAACTGATCGCCACGGTAGACGACGATAACATCCCATATCCGGATTGGGGCACCAAAATTCTGCTGGGAGCTCCCCAAACAGTCATGACCTATGATGCGCCGAACGGCTGTTTCGATCCAATAGGTGCGACAGAGCATGGCCATTTGTGGCATCGCGGTTATCCGCTGCAGCTCTTGAGTTCGCGTGATTATTCGAACCAAAAGGAAGAGACGCATCAGTTTGATGTGCAGGCTGAATTTTGGGATGGCGATCCGGATATCGATGCAATCTGTCGCATGGAGCATGCACCGTCGGTGCAGTTTGATGCTGCCAGATTTCCGTTTTGCTCGGCAGTTGTGAGCCCGTTCAATTCGCAGAACACGATTTTGGCGCGCGAGGCACTTGCGCATTATTGCATGGCGCCTGGCGTTGGCAGGATGGATGATATTTGGGGCGCCTACCATTTGTTTGCGCAGGGATTCAGGACCGTTTATTGCCAGCCATCGGTTCGTCAGGATCGCAACCAACACGATTTGACCAAGGATCTTGAGGGCGAAATACCGGGTTATCGATTGAACGAGAAAATCGTTCGATCAATCAATGAAGGCCGGTATGATGTTGCAGATTTTTGGCCCGAACAGGCGATCAAGGCGTTTGACGCATATCGGCGGAGGATAGGCGCTTGATTTCCATCATCATCGTCGGGCGCAACGACAATTACGGTGGCGATTTCGAAGACCGGTTGTTTGCGACTGTCAGCTACAACATCGCTGAATTGAGGCGGCGGAATATCAGTTTTGAACTTGTCTTTGTCGAATGGAACCCGATTTCTGACAGGCCTCTGCTTTCAAGCAAGATTGTTGATCGTTTTGAAGAAGCACGTTGTGTTGTCGTCGATGAAATGGTGCATGGCTTTATCAGCCAGAACAAGCATATCAAGGTATTTGAATATCATGCGAAAAATGTAGGCGCCTACCACGCCCTGGGTGATTGGCTGCTGCTTACCAATCCTGACAATTATTTCGGGAGGGACATTTTCGATTTTCTTGAAACCGGCCAGTTTGAATCGGAGTCCTTTTATCGTGCTGGTTGGGTCAACATTGATGATCAATCTGGTGTTGATGCAGCAGGTTCACATGACCGTTATGTCGACAGTAAACCTCCGTTTTTCCATGCTGCGGGCGACTTTATCCTGTGCTCGAAGAAATTGTTCGACCGGGTTGGCGGCTTTCGCGAAGACCTTGCGTTTACCAATACACACAAGGACTCAGTCCTTTGCCTCTCGTTCTTTGATATCACCACGAATGTACGAAAAATTGGAAATACTTTTCATCTTCGACACGAGCGAGATGACGCATCAAACAGGCGGATCAGGTTTGATTGGACAAAGGTAAAGCGTGTTCCGCAATCAACCTATGGGCATGCTGATTTGTGTATTTCTAACTCAGTTGCGCCGCGCGTAGAACGATTAAGCCTGAAAGAGGAACTACAATTGGCGGCGCGTAAAAAGAAACCGGTCAATCCAGTCATTCCAATGAAATATCGAAAAGAACGGGGTTGGATCAAGAGCGTTCGTCGGTTGGCCAGAGGGCCGTTCAATAGACAAGATCCATGATCCCGGCACATTCGACCGATCGATCCTGGCAAAATCATTTGTGAGGTTGGATGCTGGATGTAATGATTTTTCAGAAGTCCGAATATTTTAGCATTTGCGCTATGTTTTAATGAATTGCAGGTGTATTTTAACGCCTCTGCCAACAGGAAACTCAGGTCTCAACATGGAATTGCGCCAACTCGACGAAACCGTTGCCGTTTCGGCCCAGATTGTTCCCTCTGATGTTGCGATGATCGCAAATACCGGCTTCAAATGCATTATCTGTAATCGTCCCGACAGCGAACAAGGCGCCCATCCTCACGAGGAGATCAAGGCGGCGGCAGAAGCAGCGGGACTGGAGTTTCATTTCTTGCCGGTTGTCAGTGGCCAGATCACGGAGACCGATGTTCAAGAAATGGCGGAGTTGATGGACCGTGCGGCGAAGCCCGTACTTGCCTATTGCCGTTCGGGTGCGAGATGCACCAATCTTTATGCGCTGGTCATGCAGCAGGGTTAATCGTGCCGATCATCCGACTTCTGATTTCGTTGTTTTTCCTGTGTTCAGCGGCAACAATGGTTGCGGCAGCTGATCCCGCCTATTTTCGCGTGACGGGCGTAGCTGCATCGGATGTGTTGAATATCCGTGCGGAACCAAATGCGAGCAGCCAACAAATCGGCAGCTTCGAACCAGATGCCGGTCCGATCGAAGTGCTGGAAGTACGGGATGTCAATGGCAGGGATTGGGGAAGGGTTCATTTCTTTGAATCGGATGGTTGGGTTTCCATGCGATATCTTGCACTGGTTGACGTAGCGTATGTCGCCAGTACCAAATTGCCGTTGGGCCTGTCCTGTGGCGGGACGGAGCCATTCTGGAATCTGGTATTCAAAGAATCTGGCATTGAACTTTCGCAAATGGGAACGCAGCTGGGAACCTTGTCTTTACAACTGGCAACAACAGCTCGCGGACGAAATCATCGATTTGCCATCGTAGCCGCTGATCAAGGGAGACGAATGACCGCCTTTGTCAGTCGAGGAGAGCAATGTTCTGACGGCATGTCGGATAGAAATTACGGTTGGCGGATTGATGTGCTGATCGAAGATCCGGACAATACCGATCTTGCCGGTTCCTATGAAGGTTGCTGCCGTCTGCCGCTGCAATAACTGCGGCAGGCGCAGTATCAAGCGCGCAAATTAACGGTGTTGCTGTTCTCGTCGCCCAATGCGGAAAGGACGGTTTTGACGATTCCTGCGGCATCAAGGCCAGCATCAGCATACATTTTTGCCGGAGAACTCTGGTCGATAAACCGGTCCGGCATGAATGCAGAGCGAAATTTCATGCCATTATCCAGCAATCCATTCTGGCTCAGGAACTGGGCCACATGGCTTCCGAAACCACCAATTGCGCCTTCCTCAACAGTCAGCAAAACGGCATGTTCGCGCGCCAGGCGGGAAATCAGGTCAGTATCGAGGGGCTTGGCAAATCGCGCGTCGGCAATCGTTGTCGACAGTCCCAGCGATTCCAGTTCTTCAGCCGCCAGCATGCATTCCTGCAATCTTGTCCCGAATGACAGAAGCGCAATCTTGGTACCTTCACGGATGATCCGGCCCTTGCCGATTTCAAGAAATTCGCCGAATTCCGGCATTTCCACGCCAACACCTTCTCCGCGCGGATATCTGAAAGAAACCGGGCCTTCATCATAGACGGCAGCGGTATGGACCATATGGCGCAATTCCGCCTCGTCGGCTGCCGCCATCACCACCATGCCCGGGAGTGTCGACAAATAGGTTGTGTCGAAAGAACCTGCATGGGTCGGGCCGTCCGCTCCGACGAAGCCAGCGCGATCTATCGGAAATCTGACCGGCAACCGCTGAATGGCGATATCATGTACGACCTGGTCGTAAGCTCGTTGCAGAAAAGTCGAGTAAATTGCGCAGAAAGGCTTGAGCCCCTCGGTTGCCAAACCGCCGGCAAAGGTGACCGCATGCTGTTCTGCAATGCCGACATCGAATGTGCGTTCAGGGAAAACTTCATTGAAAAGATCTACACCCGTGCCTGATGGCATCGCGGCAGTAATTGCAACAATTTTCTCGTCGCGCTGAGCCTCCTGAATCAGGGATTTTCCAAAAACGCTGGTGTAAGAAGGTGCATTTGGTGTCGGTTTTGCCTGCTGGCCGCTGATCACGTCGAACTTGCCGACGCCATGATATTTGTCAGCAGAGTTTTCTGCTGGCTCATATCCCTTGCCCTTTTGGGTCACTACGTGAACCAGGATCGGACCGTCCTCGGCATCGCGGACATTTCTAAGGACGGGGATCAGATGATCCAGATTATGGCCGTCGATCGGGCCGACATAATAAAAACCGAGCTCCTCGAACAAAGTGCCGCCAGTCCAGAATCCGCGCGCATATTCTTCTGTTTTGCGAGCCTTGTCGTGAAAGAACTTCGGCAGGCTGCCGGCGAGCTGCTTTGCAGTTTCGCGCAGCGACAGATAGGTCTTGCCGGATACCAGCCGAGCCAAATATGCGCTCATTGCCCCGGTGGGCGGTGCGATCGACATGTCGTTGTCGTTCAGAATAACGATCAATCGTGCATCAAGTGCGCCGGCATTGTTCATGGCTTCATAGGCCATGCCGGCCGACATTGCCCCGTCACCAATTACCGCAACGACATTGCGTTTCTCACCAAGAATTTCGCTTCCCATCGCCATGCCAAGGCCTGCGGAAATCGAAGTGGATGAATGGGCTGCACCAAACGGGTCAAATTCACTTTCATCGCGTTTGGTGAAGCCAGAGAGACCATCTTCCTGGCGCAGCGTTCGAATGCGGTCACGGCGCCCTGTGAGAATCTTGTGAGGATAGCTCTGATGGCCCACATCCCAAATCAGCCGATCATTGGGCGTATCAAAAATATGATGCAGTGCGACCGTCAATTCCACGACGCCAAGGCCTGCACCAAGATGGCCTCCGGTTTGTGATACCGTGTCTATCAATTCCAGGCGCAACTCGTCCGCGAGTTGGGCTAGTTGCACATCATCCAGTTTTCGCTGGTCAGCCGGAACCCGAATGGAATCCAGCAATGGCGTTTGAGGTCTCATTCAGTATTTTCCTTAGAACCCAGCATGCCTGTCCTCAAGAACTGCGCGCGATGATCAATGCGTGAATCATAGGATTGAAGGGTTCTTGGTACATATTTCATTGCATGATCGGCATCTCTACAGCATTTATTGCAACTGTAAATCAGCCGAACAAGGCGATATCTGGTAAATCCAGCATATTTTTCAACGAAATAGGCTTTTTAAATCGAAGTGTGGGTTTTCTGCCTGTTCCGCAGTTATCTCACGCTCAAGTTCGAGCAGCCGCTTACCGAACATGTATGGCTTGGGGTCATTCATAGCATCTACTGCAACAAAACGATTCTGGGCAAAATACCAGACGGATTGAGCGCCTTCGCGGCTGCCGGGACGTATGACTGTTTGATCATAACCCATATTGAACCCGGCGATCTGCAGTTTTGTGTCGTATTGATCCGACCAAAACCACGGTACTGGTTTATATCTTATGTCATCGCCTGCGACGGCATAGGCAGCTGCCTCTGCCTGGTCGATGGCGTTTTGAACCGATTCGAGGCGGATTCTGGCGCCGCGAAACTCAAATGATGCACAATCGCCGGCAGCGTGGATATTTTCGCTGGAAGTTCGGGTCGAGGAATCGACCATGATCCCGTTATCGATCTTGATACCAGCTGCCTCGGCAAGTTTTACATTTGGCGTAATGCCGATACCGGCGACTACGGAATCCACCGGCAATACTGTTCCATCAGGCAGTTCAGCACCGCAAACCCGGCCATTTTCCCCAACCAGACGCTTGATTGCCGTTCCTTCAAGGATTTTGACTCCCTTGGATTGATGCAGTTGGCGAAAATATGCCGCCGTGGTTTCCGACGCGACACGGTTGAGGATGCGTTCGGCCATTTCGATGATCGTAACCTTCAGACCACGCATGATTGCGACGGAGGCAACCTCCAGGCCAATATAGCCGCCACCCAGAACCAGAAGGTGTTTTCCAGGTTCGATGTCCGAGCCTATGGCATCAGCGTCGGCAATGTGTCGCAAAGTGTGAACACCATCGAGGTCACCGCCGATCTCTTCGGGCAGCGTTTTCGGGGTCGACCCGGTAGCCAGCAAGAGCTTGTCAAATTCCAGCTTTTCTTCGCTTTCCAGCGTGATCGTCTGGTTCTCAGGGGAGATCTCAACAACATTTTCGCCGGTCAGGCATGTGACCCGTTCATCCTGATACCAATCTGCGGGGCGCAACAATAACCGGTCGGCTGTCATCTCACCGATCATGTATTTTTTGGACAGTGGCGGGCGCTGATAGGGCAGGGACGGTTCGTCGCCGATCAGCGTAATTTCCAGATGTGTATCCAGTTCCCGCAGCTTTGCGGCAAATGAAATTGCTGCCTGACCGGCGCCGATGACAACTATCTTGCGGTTCATTTTCTTGTTCCAGGCAAGGTGATCACATTCTTCAATTTCAAGGCAGTCCTCATTGACAATCGGGCTTAACAGGCGGGATATCAAAATTCTGATTGATATCGGAAACTAGATATATGCGAAAACCTTCTCAAACCAGCGATAAATCCATAACCGAAATATCTGTATCGGACACACCGGCTGAAAGACCATCGGAATTGCGGGTGTCGAAGGACAGGCGGAAACTGACGGTAATATTTGGTGATCAAAGGAAATTCGAGCTTCCGGCGGAGATGTTGCGGGTATTGTCGCCATCGGCGGAAGTTCAGGGGCACAATCCAAGCCAGCGGAAACTGGTTTCGTCCAAGCGCAATGTCGAAATCATGCAAATTGCTGCGGTTGGCAATTATGCCATCAGAATTACCTTTGATGATCTTCATGAAACTGGGATTTTCACCTGGAGTTTCCTGTTGGACCTAGGTGAGAATCTGGAAGAAAAAATTGCCGCCTATGAGCAGGAACTTGCCGAAAAAGGACTTACGAGGGACTGATCATCCAGCCTTTGCGTAATTTGCACGCCAATCGGCAATGAATGCCTCATGGTTATAGGCTTCCCGGAATTCCTGTCTCTTCGAGACCCAGGAAAACCGAATCGAATTCTCAACGACTTCGACGTCGTACTTCTTCAATTCCGGCGCGATGGGAGCCCAGCGGACAAGCTCCTTCGGCGAAAGCGAAAATGCGCTGTCATCTTCCGATTTGACGTTCCAATCGGTCAAAGCCAGCCGATCCCCAAATTTCTTCAGGATCTCCTCTGCATGTTGTTCGAGGACGTCTGCTTCAAATCGATCATACAGGGTTTTGGAAAACGAATGTTTGGCAATAGCTATTGTCTCATCGCGATCGCCGGTTTTTGCATATACCTGCGCAGACATCCATACGCCCAGATCCGACATGCAGGCTGCATATACATGCCATTTGGCGATGTTAAGTGATTCGATGAAAATATCGTCCTGGAAGACTTTGGGGTATTTC
>JBCCEP010000201.1:0-7415 GCA_039030215.1 Pseudomonadota bacterium | reverse complement strand
TCTTCCGCCATTCGCAGTACCGTCAGCGAATTGCAACAGGACCTGCCCGATGGTGCTGATCTGACCATTGTCTCCGATGACGGCGTATTCGTCGAACGGTCGCTTACCGGTGTAGCGGTGAGCATTGCCCTGGCGATTATCATCGTAATTACCGTCATCTTTCTGTTTCTTCGATCCTTCCGGGCGGTGCTTGTACCTGCCGTATCTGTACCGGTCGCCTTGATCGGCACCGTTGCAGCAATCTGGATCGCCGGATTTTCAATCAACACGATTTCCCTGCTGGCGCTGGTGCTCGCGACCGGAATTGTGGTCGACGACGCCATCGTGGTTCTGGAAAACATTGTCCGACGCAGAAAGGAAGGGCTCGGCCCCTATGCAGCCGCGGCAATCGGCACGCGCGAGGTGTTTTTTGCCGTTATTTCTACCACCGCAACCTTGGCTGCCGTCTTCATCCCGATCTCCTTCCTGCCGGGACAAGCTGGCGGAATCTTTGGCGAGTTCGGATTTGTCCTGGCATTTGCCGTCGCACTTTCATCCTTTGTGGCACTAACGCTCTGCCCTGCCATTTGTGCGGTTGTAGATCCTGGAAAACCGGGCGGTGAGGAAACCGAAACACCAGACCCTGCCTCTGATCCAATCCATGATGTTTTCGGCAAGATCATCAGTTTCGTTCTGAAGTTCCGGTTTCTGGTGCTGATAGCCGCCTTGGCATTCGCCGGTTTATCCTTGGCGCTTTATAATGTGCTACCCAAGGAGATAACCCCGCCGGAAGATCGCGGTACAATCTTCATTTCCATTCGATCCAACTCATCTGCAAGCTTGAATTATACCAGCATGCAGGTCGCAAAGGTCGAACAGGCGCTGGAACCGTTTGTCGGGGTTGGAGAAGTCGTCGCTGTCCAGTCGCTGATTGGCCGTGGCGGGTCGAACTCAGCCTTTGTTATTGTCCGCCTGGCTTTGTGGGAAGATCGCCAGCGCAGTCAGCAGGAAATCGCAAGCGATTTGCAGCGCCGTCTGAGCCAGATACCGGGAGCAACCATTGCGCTGCGCAGCCCCAACAGCCTCGGCATCCGCGGCGCTGGTCGCGGCGTACAGTTTGCCGTTGTCGGCAAGGAATATGATGTCCTGGGGGATTTGACGACGCGTCTTTTGACCGAGATGGAAACTGATCCAAGTTTCGTCGGCCCACAGCTGACAAACGCCATCAATCAGCCGGAACTCTTGCTTGAAATCGACAGGGACCAGGCAGCAAATCTTGGAATACCACCGCGGGATATTGTCGAAACGCTGAGCACGATTATCGATGGTGATGCAGTTTCCGAGATATTCATCGACAATGAAGCGATCGATATACGTCTGGAAGTCGGCGGAAGACCGATAAGTGATCAGGGTGACGTAGAAAACGCATTTCTTCGGGGTGGAAATGGCCAATTCCTGCCCATTTCGACCGTGGCTGATCTGTCAATCTCCGCCTCTTCGGCAAGGCTCTCACGGGAAGCCCGGGAACGGGCAGTAGTTGCCCAGGCAGCTTTGGGCAGTGGCGTTGATCTTGGTGGTGCGGTGACCAGGCTGCAGGAGATTGCACCGCCGATCCTGGGAACAGAGGGGCGGCTGGTATTCTTGGGCGAGGCTGCGACATTGGAAAGCGGGCAATCGACCAATCTGATCGTGTTTGCAGCAGCACTGTTGATTGTGTTCCTGGTTCTTTCAGCCCAGTTCGAGAGTTTCACCAGCGCCTTGATTATTCTGATCACCGTCCCCTGCGGCCTGGGTTCGGCTCTGCTCGCAATACTGATTACGGGCGGAAGTCTGAACTATTACAGTCAGATAGGCTTGGTCATCCTTGTTGGCCTGATGGCAAAGAACGGCGTGCTGATCGTCGAATTTGCAAACCAGCTTCGTCAACGCGGGCAATCGATCGATGACGCAATCCGCAACGCAATGCAGATCAGGTTTCGTCCGGTCATGATGACGCTGGCATCAACGGTTGCGGGCAGCATTCCGCTTATACTTGCCTCGGGCGCCGGCGGAGAGGCACGCGTGGCAGTGGGCTGGGTTGTTGTGGGTGGTCTGGGATTTGCCGCGATCTTCACTCTGTTTCTGACGCCAGCGGTCTATCGCATTATCGCCCCGATCGCCAACAAGCCTGGCGCTTCCCTTAACCGTTTGCAGGACGAGTTGGCGGACATCAAATAGACTGAGGAATTGGGAGAGAAAAAAGTGAGCGCACCAAAGGTTGACCCCGCAGTACTGGCCGAACTGGCACCGACCGGAACGCTGCGCGCCGGTATCAATCTCAGTAATTTCCTCCTGGTCTCCAGTAAGGCCGAAAATGGCGATCCGATCGGTGTGTCGCCCGATATGGCAGCAGAAATTGCGCGTCGACTGGGCGTGGACCTTACTCTGGTCACCTATCCAGATCCAGGCGCATTGGCCGATGCGGCTGAGCGCGATGAGTGGGACATTGGCAATATCGGAGCCGAACCGCAGCGCGCCCGGACCATCGCATTCACCGCGGCCTATTGCGAAATCGAGGCGACCTATCTGGTACCTGCAGGATCTTCGTTTCAGTCGGTTGGCGACGTCGATCAGCCTGGCGTACGGATCGCCGTAAAGGGTCGCGCCGCTTATGGGCTGTGGCTCGAGAACAATATCAAGCATGCCGAACTGGTTAAGACCGAAAGCATCGATGATTCCCTTGAGGCATTCGTCGATCAGAAACTTGATGCGCTGGCTGGATTGCGGCCGCGCCTGATCAGCGACGTGGCGGGGTTGCCGGGAGCGCGCATCCTTGATGGAGGGTTTAGTTCAGTCCAACAAGCGGTCGGAACGCCAAGGAAGAATATAGCTGCTGCGTTCTGGCTTGCCGAAACGGTAGAGGATCTCAAACAATCCGGTTTTGTTGGAGAACTGATCGAGCGCCACCAGGTCAAGGGCCTGAGCGTTGCTCCTCCTGCAAATGCAGAGACTTGAACGTGCGAGTTCAAGTCATGATTCATCAATTGAAGCGCCAGCTTGCCAGTTTATCCTGGCTTTTCTTGCGCCCAATATGGACAGCAACTACTATCCAATTCATCCGTTCTAATCCTTGGAGCTTCCGTTAAATGAACCAGTTAAGTGGCCGTTTTGGCGCGACCAATCCCGAGATCGGCGGCATCGTCCATCTGGATCACGTGAATTTCGAGACGCCTGATCACGAGATGGCGACAATCTTCTATATCAACGGGCTGGGCCTTACCCGTGATCCATACCGGCGGGCAGATGAACAGAATATGGGCATCAATGTCGGATTGCAGCAATTCCATCTGCCGAGGCGCGGTGAACAAACACCCCCCTTTCATGGTGTTGTCGGTCTCGTTGTTCCCGAAATTGCGGGAATCAAGAAACGGCTGGATCTACTTGAAGAATTGGGAAAATTCAAAGGAACGCCCTATCATTGGGAAGAGCAGAACAAGTCGGTCCTGCTGACAAGCCCGTTCGGGGTTCAATTCCAACTGCATCAGGCAGACACGATTCCGTTCCTGCGTCCACTCGGTATTGCCTATGTTGACATTTCGGTGCCTCCGGATACTGCCGATGGCATTGCGAAATTTTACGTCCAAATTGCCAGAGCGCCCGTGGATGTCATCGATGCCGAGGGCAGCAAATCTGCCGTGATCAGTGCCGGGCCCTTCCAGCAGATCAGGTTTGTGGAGCGTGATCAGGCCGACTATTCGACCCATTCCATGCACATTTCCTATCACGCCACCAATTACAATGAGCTGCGTGAATCGGTGGCCGCCCATGGTTCGCTGATGGGTGCGGGTCAGGGCGAAGTCTTCTTTTTCGACAAACTGTTCGACCCGGATACCGGCGACGTGATCTTTACGATCAATAACGAGGTACGCAGCATTTACCACCCCGACTTCATGCGGCCATTAGTCAATCGCTGGCCCCTTGTTGATGAGCCATTTACCGATCAGACCGAGGCGATGAAGGCGCTGGTGGAAAATATCGGCTTTGTACCGGGCGCAGGCAATTAAGCTAAGCCACCACAGCAACGCCAATTACTCGTCCAGGATAGCAACGGCCCTTGTGTAACCTGCCGAAGCGCCCTTGATCTTCCAGGGGAAACAGGAAATCTCGAAACCGGAGCCTGGCAGCTTGTCCAGATTGGAGAGCTTCTCGATATGGCAATATCCAATCTCCATGCCGGCGCGGTGACCTTCCCAGATAATTGACGGATCGCCGGTTTCGGCAAATTTTTGACCGGTGTGGAAAAACGGTGCATCCCAACTCCAGGCATCCGTACCGGTCACCCGCACGCCTTTCTCAAGCAGATAAAGCGTCGCTTCTCGCCCCATTCCGCAGCCCTTCAGCAGGTAGTCGCCTTCACCATAGCGTGCGCCCGCCGAGGTATTTACCACCACAATATCAAGCGGTTGCAGATCATGGCCGATGCGTTCCAGTTCCGCCTCGACATCGCTAGCCGATACTACGTAGCCATCGTCATAATGGCGAAAATCAAGCTTTACACCCGGATTGAAACACCAATCCAATGGCACTTCATCAATCGTGATTGCCCGTTTGCCGCCATCCATTGTCGAATGATAGTGATAGGGAGCATCCATATGCGTCCCGTTATGGGTGGATATATGCAAGGTCTCCACGGCCCAACCCTCCCCTCCCGGTAGCTGCTCCACGGTCAGACCGGGAAAATACTGGACCATTTGTTCAGCAGATTGCTGATGATCAATATATTCAATATTCGGCAGCATGGGCGGCGGATCGGAAGCGATCCCCTGTTCAAGTGCAACACTCAGATCAATGAATTTTCGTGGCATCTGATATTACCTTGCTTGATTTGTCATGGAATCCGTCAAAGTTTGCTGAACCAAGTCAGACCGTGCCCCAACGATCAAAGCCTGAGGTCAAGGAGAGCGACCATCCTTCGGCATGACATTGGCGATATAATTGGCTGTTTCCAGCACGAAAGACAGTAATTCAGGTGCCAGGGCAGACAGGCAGAGCAACACGTCAATCTTCTCGCCATTGGTTACGTTTCTGTGCACCAAGCTGGCAAACTCGATCGAATTGCCGATCTCGTCGACGCTGTCGCTTTGTTGCAGCGATTTCAGGGTCGTTTGCAGCTCCTTGATATAATCCGGTGACCGCAATTGGGTGCGTTCGATAATCTCGCTTTTTGTGAGCCCGAACCGGGTTTCGAATTCACCCAGAATACGCCGCGCGGTAGCAACATTTTCAGCTTCGCTACAATATTTCTGCAGGAAAAATTCGCACACGGTGAATGCAAAGACGGCAATCTCCAATACTGACGGGTCGGAATGGAATTCTGATCTGAACAAGAGCGTGATTTTCTCGATTTGGTCGCCGAGAAAAACCGGCAGACTGTCCGCTTTGCCTGATTCTTCGTAGCCGAAATTGCGGTCAAATATCGCCTTGATCCTGGAAGCAGCGTATTTCTCTTCGTCGGAAATATTGCCCTCGAATTCAAACAGCCCGCCGGACGCATTTGCCACGATGAAGCAGAGGTTGAGCAGGTCGTCGCGTAACCGGTCGCGCTCTTCAGCTTCGACCGCGCGACTGAACTGGCCAAATTCGAGATCCAGCTCGCTGAACACATCCGTTCTGCGTCGGCTGTTCTCATAGTATTTAAGCGAGGCAATGTCGGAGACATTTTTCTGACCGTCCGAAAATTTGAAATAGGTTAGAAACGCCTTGCTCTTGAATATCTGAACGGCGGTCTCGAAGTTGAACAATCGCTCAAATGATCCGATCTCATCCTTGTCGATTACTGTATCGGCATTGGCAATTGCATAAACGATCATCGGTACGATCCTGGCAAGTGGCGCACCTGAATTGATCTCGGCCTGTTGCAGGATCTGAGCAAACTCGTTCGACCGCGTGTTGAACGCGCTGGCTATCTGCTGTCGTGGAATCGGATTGGTGCGCGCTACCGGCTCTGGCATCTGCGAATTTTCCATTGGAACATTACGATTAGTCATTTTGGGATCGGTTTCCGGAATTGCCGGCAGAATAGGACTAATCCGGACGATCATGCAATGTTGCCATTTACACCAGGAACTGTAATTCAATAAGACGCCTTATGACTGGCGGAACCGCCGATTTCCGTATGAGATACAAAATTGAACCGAGAAACAATTCAGGCCCTGATCTTTGGCGTTGCAGCCGCATTCTTTTCCGGCACCCACAGTGTGATCGTCCGGTACCTTGCCGACCACATTCATGGCACGACCGTAGCAGCACTCCGCCTCTATGTGGCTTCGATTGCCGTGTTCCTGATCCTGAAAAGCTACCGCAGGAAAATTGAGATCAATTGGACAGATCGGATCCTGTTGGTCACCGTTGCCGGATTCAGTGCCAACTACATCGTGTTTCACTGGGGCCTGGAATATACCGGTGCATCAAGTGCCATGGTCCTTGAAAACACCGCACCTGTCTTTGTCTTGCTGATCATGTTCCTGTTTTTGCGTGAGAAAATCAGGTTCGTGGAAATCCTGGCAGTCCTGCTGGCCGTATTCGGCGTGTACTTTACCGTGCGTAGCGATTTCGAACTTGGACCGGCCAATTTGTTCGGCGATGAACTGGAATTACTGGCCGGATTGACCTGGGCAATCTTCATCATGGGCAGCAGCCGCGCCTTGCTTGGTAGTGCCAGCACCTTCGACCGGCTCAGCTTCCTGCTCGCAGTTTTGGTTCTCTCGGCAATTGTGTTGACCCCGTTTCTGTTTATCTACACGCTGTCATTGTCGCCGCTGGACATTTTCCTGGTAATTCTGCTCGGCGTTTTCCCGACCGCCATTGCCTATTATCTCTGGTACGAGACAGCCTCGCGCGTTTCTGCGGTGACAACTTCCATTCTGTTTACGCTCACCGTCATATTCACCTTTGTAAACGCCTATATCTTTCTTGGTGAGGCGATCACTTTCGACATGCTGGCAGGCGCTGGCTTGATTGTCGCCAGCGTGCTCATCTCGAAAATTCCGGCCAAAAAATCCGAATGAGGTTTATCGGTCCCGGAAACCAACGGCACACCAGTTTCAGGAATATATTCTTGGCGCGCCCAATTGGTCGTGAATGGCATTGACCTGAGCGTGATCCAGACCCATCGCACTTGCCAGTTCATGCAGATAACGTGCTTCGGATTGCTGATCCAGATCGATGGCCATTACCGACATCGCATAGAGTTGGCGCTCTAAACCGCGGGGAACCTCGCGCGCCAGCTTTTTGGCATCAACTGGCTGCTGCATCTCGTTTTCGACAAATCGACGCTCCGCCGGTGAAACATCCCCCAGCGTTTTGAGCAGCCGCTCACGCTCCTTGTCGTCCAGCCGGCCGTCGCTTTTTGCTGCCTGGATGGTTGCACGCAACATCAGTGCTGCCATGGCTTCCTG
>JBCCEP010000200.1:0-7418 GCA_039030215.1 Pseudomonadota bacterium | reverse complement strand
CTTTTCCAAAGACGTCAAGGAAATCGATGGCACGACTATCTACGGTCACATGGACTATGGAAAGCGCGCTCCTGACCTTGGATGGCGCATGACTGATGCCTGGCTTTCAATGGCTGGAACAGGAAGCCAGGGCGAACCAAACGGCATACCGATTGACGAATGGGGCATCCGTATGGAGGCTGGTTCGTGCAATCCTCAGGGCGCGAGCGTTTCACGAGGCGGAGAAGCCAACGGCCCGGCCTCTGTCTACGCGATCCGTAAATGGGATGAGTGGCTCCGCAACTATGCACCTCCCGGTGCAGCGGACTACGACTTCTATCAGTCCTTGCCAGCACTTGCCCAAGGCAACGTTGCTCAGCAGATTTTCTGGTATACAGCCTTCACCGCAACCATGGTTGCACCCAAATCAGAAGGCAACAACACCGTCGATGACGATGGCAACCCGCTGTGGCGGATGGCACCTTCGCCCCATGGCCCATACTGGAAAGAAGGCCAGAAGGTCGGCTACCAGGACGTGGGTTCCTGGACCATCCTCAAGTCAACGCCGGACGATCGTGCCAAGGCAGCCTGGCTTTATGCACAGTTTGCGGTCTCCAAGACTGTTGACGTGAAAAAATCTCAGGTGGGTTTGACCTTCATCCGCGATTCAACGGTTAACCACCAAAGCTTTACCGATCGTGCACCCAAATTGGGCGGTCTGGTTGAGTTCTATCGTTCGCCTGACCGCGTACGTTGGTCGCCAACAGGCATCAACGTGCCGGATTATCCGAAACTGGCTCAAATCTGGTGGCAGCAAATCGGTGACGTGAACTCAGGCGCCTTTACGCCTCAGGAAGCGATGGATCGCCTCGCTGAGGAGATGGACATTACAATGGCCCGTATGCAACGCGCAGACGAAGCCGGCAATGTCTATGGTGGATGTGGACCGCGCCTCAACGAGCCGAAGGATCCTTCCGAATGGCTCGGCAAGCCTGACGGCCCGAAAGCCAAGCTGGACAATGAGAAGCCTCAAGGCGAGACCGTCAACTATGACGATCTGATTGCGAGCTGGAAGCTTTAGTATCGCGTTGATCTAACAATAAAAATGTCCCGGCGCCCTGATTAAACGGCGCCGGGGCCGTTCCCTTGAGTACAGATAACTGACACAGAATTCCTATTCCCGGAGATATGGAAAGTGCTTGAACTCAAACAGGTCGTGAAGAAGGTGGGCGCAGAGACGCATATCTACGCCGCCAATCTCACGCTGGAACCTGGTAGTTTCAATATATTGCTGGGCACGACCCTGGCCGGGAAAACCACCTTGATGCAATTGATGGCGGGCCTGGAAAAACCGACCTCCGGCGAGATTTGGTTCAACGGCGAAAACGTGACCGGGATGGCGGTGCAGAAACGCAACGTTTCCATGGTCTACCAGCAATTCATTAACTATCCGAACATGACGGTCTTTGAAAACATCGCCTCACCGCTCCGGGTCTCCAGAATAAGCGAAGATCTCGTCAAGAAACGCGTCGGTGATATGGCCGATCTGATGAAGATATCAGCGATGCTGGATCGTCATCCCTCCGAATTATCCGGCGGGCAGCAACAGCGAACCGCCATGGCACGCGCCATGGTCAAGGATTCCGATCTGATTTTGCTCGACGAACCGCTTGCAAACCTGGACTTCAAGCTGCGCGAGGAATTGCGCGATGAGCTGCCCAGAATCTTTAATGAACGAAATTGCATCGTCGCCTATGCGACAACCGAGCCGACAGAGGCACTACTTTTTGGTGGTCGCACCGCCGCACTGCACGAAGGTCATGTAGTGGATTTTGGACCGACCGGCGAAATCTATCGCCATCCATCCAGTCTTTTGAGCGCTCAGGTGTTTTCCGAACCACCAATCAACACCGCCCAGGTCACCAAATCGGGCGACCGGATAATCCTAAATGACAAGGTCAGTTGGAAAGCGGACAAGGCACTGCCCGATGGCAAATATACCATTGGAATCCGGGCGCATCATGTCCTGCCCAAGAAAGAAAACAAGAACGCTGTCGCCATCGATGGCACCGTACAGGTAGCCGAACTCAGCGGTTCGGAAAGCATGATCCATTTCGACGCCTATGGTGATTCCTGGGTCTCGCTCTCGCATGGTGTCCACCCCTTTGAATCCGGGCAAAAAGCAACACTATACGCCGATGTCTCGAGGAGCTTTTACTTCGACCAGTCGGGAAAAATGATGAACTTGAAAGCCGCAGCTGCGTGAACCGACATGGCCAAGATTACACTTTCCCACCTGAAGCACAGCTACTACCCCAACCCCACAAAGAGTGAGGATTGGGCCTTGAAGGAATTGAACCTGGAATGGGATGACGGCGGCGCCTATGCACTTCTGGGACCGTCGGGCTGCGGCAAGACCACGCTCCTGAACATCATATCGGGCCTGCTCATCCCATCGCACGGCAAGGTGATATTTGACGAAGAAGACGTCACAGACCTGCCGCCGGAAGAACGCCACATTGCCCAGGTTTTCCAGTTTCCCGTCGTCTACGACACGATGACGGTTTATGACAATCTGGCCTTTCCGTTGAGAAATCGCGGCGTTGACGAGGAAACCGTTAAGTCACGTGTCACCGAAATTGCAGAAATGACCGACCTGACGGCAATGCTCGGCAGAAGGGCCTCGGGCCTGACTGCCGATGGCAAACAGAAAATATCGCTTGGTCGTGGATTGGTTAGAAATGATGTCAACGCGATCCTTTTCGACGAACCGCTGACTGTTATCGATCCGCATCTCAAATTCCAGTTGCGCTCCAAGCTCAAGGAGCTTCATCAGCGCATTCAAAATACCATGATTTACGTCACGCACGACCAGACCGAGGCGCTGACTTTCGCCGACAAGGTGGTGGTCATGAATGTCGGTGAGGTCGTACAGATCGGTACACCGGAGGAACTGTTTGAAACGCCGCAACATACCTTTGTCGGGCACTTTATCGGTTCGCCAGGCATGAACGTGCTCCCCTGCGAAATCAAAAACGGGGCGGCGTTTCTGAACGGTTCAAAGATCACGACCACCAACAAGGCACCCAAGGACATCAAGAAAGCCGAGATTGGCGTCCGGCCGGAATATGTCACCTTCTCAGAAAAGGGCATCGACGCCGAAATCGTGAAGGTTTCGGATGCCGGTCGTTTCAATATCGTTGACACGATGTGCGCCGGACAATCCGTAAAACTGCTGGTGCAGGAAGGTGCTTCTATACCGACCGGCTCAGCAAAACTGGCCTTTGCGCCTAACAGCACTCGCATTTACAGCGATGGCTGGTTGGTCAGAGAAGGAGGCGCGAAATGAACAAGACCGTCAACCAGAAAGCCTGGTTCTTCGTCCTCCCGGTGTTACTCCTTGTCGCATTCAACGCGATCGTACCGCTGATGACGGTGGTAAATTACTCCGTTCAGGAAACCTTTGGCGACAATGTCTTCTTCTGGTCGGGAATTTCCTGGTTTGAGCAAGTCCTGAAATCAAGCCGTTTTCACGAAGCTCTGGGTCGACAGCTCTTTTTCACCTTCACAATTCTGGCAATCGAGGTCCCGCTTGGCGTTATCATCGCATTGGCAATGCCCCGAAAAGGGCCGTGGGTGTCCGTTTGTCTTGTCCTGATGGCAATGCCGCTATTGATACCCTGGAATGTCGTGGGTGCCATGTGGAACATCTTCGGCCTTCCCGAAATCGGCCTGCTTGGAAAGACCCTGAATACGCTGGGATTTGATTACAATTATACCCGCCAGCCAGGAGCCGCCTGGTTCACCTTGATCTTGATGGATGTCTGGCACTGGACGTCGCTTGTCGTTCTGTTGGCCTATGCGGGCCTGGTTTCAATCCCTGACGCCTACTATCAGGCCGCCAAGATTGACGGCGCCAGTTCCTGGTCGATATTCAGATATATTCAGCTTCCGAAAATGAAGCGGGTCCTGACGATTGCAATCCTCTTGCGATTTATGGACTCCTTCAACATCTACACCGAGCCGTCTGTCTTGACCGGCGGCGGTCCGGGCAATTCGACAACGCTGCTTTCGATTGATCTCGTGAAGATCGCGCTCGGCCAGTTCGATCTCGGTCCGGCAGCGGCAATGTCGCTGATCTATTTCCTCGTTATCCTGCTGATGAGCTGGATCTTCTACACCGTCATGACCCGAAATGAGGACCAATGATGAAACGCGCATCCTGGCTCATTCCCACCATCTACATCATCTTCCTGATGCTGCCGATCTATTGGCTGGTTTCCATGTCGTTCAAGACGACAAATGAAATTCTGGGGTCTTTTACGCTCTGGCCGCAAAACTTCACGCTGGACAACTACCGGGTCATTTTCACTGATCCAAGCTGGTATATGGGATATGTCAATTCCATCATTTATGTCTGTATCAACACCGTATTGTCGGTTTCGGTTGCCCTGCCGGCAGCCTATGCATTTTCGCGCTATCGTTTCCTTGGAGACAAGCACCTGTTTTTCTGGCTGCTGACAAACCGGATGGCCCCGGCAGCGGTATTTGCCCTGCCCTTCTTCCAGCTTTATTCGGCAATCGGCATTTTTGATACGCATCTGGCAGTCGCACTCGCTCACACCCTTTTCAACATTCCACTGGCGGTCTGGATCCTGGAAGGTTTCATGTCGGGTGTACCCAAGCAACTTGATGAGACCGCCTATGTCGACGGCTATTCGTTCCCGGCATTTTTCATCAAGATATTCATCCCCACAATTGCCGCCGGCATCGGTGTAGCGGCCTTCTTCTGCTTCATGTTCTCATGGGTGGAATTGCTGCTTGCAAAAACCCTGACCGCCGTTGCCGCCAAGCCGATCGCAGCCACCATGACAAAGACGGCATCGTCTTCCGGTTACGAATTGGGACTGTTGGCAGCCGCCGGGACACTAACGATCATCCCCGGCGCAATCGTGATCTATTTTGTCCGTAACTACATCGCCAAGGGCTTTGCCCTGGGAAGGGTCTGAGGAGAACAAGATGGAAGACGCAGCACTCTTCAGCTTTCAGTGGTGGACCGAACCGCTTGGCACATGGATGGCATGGACCAGGGCAACAATTGCCTTCTTCACCTTCATCCTGGCCTGCATAACCGCAATGGGAATCTGGGAATATTACAGCCCGGGCGGCAACCCGCGACGCGGCGTGTTTGCGCTTGATACTACCCGCGGTGATCGGCTGTTTATTTCACTTCTCGGCAGTGCTTTCATCTTCATTGCGTGGCTGTTTTTCTTCGGACCGCCGCTTTGGTGGCCGCTGCTGATTTGCATGGCCTGGGCAGTGTTTGTTTTCCGCTACGTCTGACAAAAATGGCCGCATCAGCGATGCGGCCACAATTCCAAAAACTGCAAAATCAGCGTGCCTGGTTAGAAAACCAGGAACTTAGCTTTTAGACGCTGAAACAGACATATTTCATTTCCAGATACTCATCGAGGCCGTACTTCGAACCTTCGCGTCCCAATCCGGAAGATTTCACCCCGCCAAACGGTGCTTCAGCAGTCGATACCAGGCCGGTATTGACGCCGACCATTCCATATTCCAGTTCCTCGGCAACATGCCAGACACGGCTGAGATCATTGCTGTAAAAATAAGAAGCAAGACCAAACTCGGTATCATTGGCAAGTTCGATGGCTTCCTCATCGGTGTCGAATGGGATCAGCGGTGCCAGCGGCCCGAATGTTTCCTCCTTGATGATCTTCATGCCGCTCTTTACGCCGGTAATCACCGTGGGCTGGAAAAACAGGCCGCCCAATTCCGAGCGCCCGCCACCAGTCAGCACATTCGCACCTTTTGATACCGCATCTTCGAGATGATCTTCGACCTTTGCCAATCCCTCTTCATCGATCAACGGTCCGATATTGTTGCCATCAACCATGCCATCACCGACTTTGAGGCTTGACGTCGCCTTGGCTAGTTTCTCTGCAAACGCATCGTAAACGCCCTTCTGCACATAGATCCGGTTGGCGCAAACGCAGGTCTGTCCGGAATTGCGGTATTTGGCGATGATCGCGCCCTCTACCGCCTTGTCGAGATCCGCATCGTCAAACACGATGAAAGGTGCGTTGCCGCCCAGTTCCAGGGACAGTTTCTTGATGTCATGGGCACACTGCCGGATCAGTATCCGGCCCACCTCGGTAGACCCGGTAAAGGTTAGTTTTCTGACCTTCGGATTGGCGCAAAGCTCCTGTCCCATGCCGACATAATCAAGCCCGGGAACGATACTCAAAATGCCCTTGGGCAGTCCGGCACGTTCTGCCAGAACGGCCAAAGCCAAAGCAGATAGCGGTGTTTTCTCGGCAGGACGTCCAACAAAACTGCACCCCGAGGCAAGCGCTGGCGCGACCTTCCGCGCAATCATCGCATTGGGGAAGTTCCACGGCGTAATCGAGCCGACAACACCTACTGGCTGCCTGAGCACCAATAGCCGTTTGTCTTCCTGATGACCCGGAATGATGTCGCCGTATACCCGCCGCGCCTCCTCGGCAAACCATTGGATGAAGCTCGCGCCATAGGCTATTTCGCCGCGCGCTTCTGCAAGCGGCTTGCCCATTTCAGCTGTTAAAATTAGGGCAAGATCTTCCTGATTATCCAACGTCAATTGCTGCCACTTCAGCAACAGGGTACATCTTTCCTTGGCCGTTTTTGCCGCCCAGGCCTTCTGGGCATCATAGGCTGCATCAATCGCGCGCGTGACATCGCCTGCCTCCATATCCGCGACCTCTGCAACCGTCTCACCAGTCGCGGGATTGGTTATCGGCGAAGTCTTTTTTCCTTTTACCCATTCGCCGCCAATAAAGGCACGCGTTTCGAGCAGGCTCGGGTCTTTCAGTTCAAGTTTCATTCTGCTTCCTCAATAGGCTGAATTGTAGATTGCAAGCGCGTCGATTTCGGTAATCTCGCGCGGATTATTGACCAGTAACCTGGTCTGGTTCATTGCATCGCTGGCCAGCGCGGGCAAGTTGTCACGGGGAATATTCATCTCGCGCAGGGATTGTTGCAGCCCGCAGGCCGTCGACAGCTCCGCAAGTTTTTCACAAAATGCCTCCGCCCGGTCCTGCCCCTGCAATCCAACCAGCTCGGGAAAGGCAAAGGGTGCAATTTCCGCATAGGGTTCGGGCGCTGTCTTGGAATTGAACCGCAACACATGCGGCAAGACAAGCGCATTGGAAAGACCATGCGGGATCTTGAAATGCCCGCCGAGCGGATAGGCGAGTGCATGAACGGCGGCGACCGGCGAATTCGCAAAGGACTGACCGGCAAACATTGAACCCAGAAGCATTTGGGAACGGGCTGTCAACACGTCGCCGCTTTCCACCGCAGTCAGAAGGGACCGGCTGATAAGTGCCAGTGCATTCCTCGCCAGCATTTGCGACATCGGATTATTGTTGGGACTTACCGAT
>JBCCEP010000199.1:0-7437 GCA_039030215.1 Pseudomonadota bacterium | reverse complement strand
GTGGTGTGGATTTCGATTCCAGCGGATCGCCTGACAGTTGGATGGAGATTTCATTTGCATTATCCCAACGCCCTTCGGGCCCAGGTCCAAGCGGTTGCAGTAAAGTGCCTATCTGGGACCGTCTGGTTACAGTCTTTCTAAGTGAAAAATCCGACAGCGTGGGAGATGACCAGATCGCATATTGTCTTGCCCATGGCTCGGCAGAAATAGCAATATGGAAACGCGGCGTTGAGATCTCCGGATGAATTGGCAAATTCATGGCAATCAGTTGCGGATTGCCAAACTGAAGATTTGAAGGATCGGAAATGTGGCCCTGAAGTACTGGGACGGGTAATGCCTCCGCCCTGCAAATAGCACGTAACTGCAGGCGCCGAAGATCGCCATCTTCAATGGATTCTATCCGCCAATTCTCGTTTTCTTGAGAAGCGTCAATCGTGATTACGTCACCCGGCGAAAGATGCAGATAGCGGTTGGGAAGACCGATTTCCAGTTTCTCCCGTCCCTGCCAGATGTCGCGCAGTCCGGCATCCAATGCGCCGAGCGCGGTCGACGATGGTAGGATTGCGGGTACATTCAGATGCAGTGTTCGGTCGCTTTCTCCCTCCACTCGTCTCGAATAGCTGTCTTCTTGTTCGTAATCGGAGAAAATTCCCCTATGGCCAAGGCTCAATTCAGCGGGCAACTCGTTTGCATGTTCCCTTGAACGGATGAAGATTGGCTCATCGCCCCGCTGAACAAGATCTTGGGAAGCGATGCTGTCCGTATTGGCATAGTTGCCGTCGAGAATGACAGCTTTGTCCTGTTCCTCGGAATAGCGTAGCCCAAACAAACTCGCCAAAGGCTCAAGCGCATCTCGGGCTGAAACGGGACCCTGAACTACATATCCATCCACAAAACCGTCACAGGAGGCCTGGAGAGCCTCTCCATAGTCGGTGGCAATCGCGGTAACGAGTTCGTCTACCGGGCAACCACCCAGTCGGCCGTTAAGCCAATGTCCGGCATGCCAATTGGTACCATCGGACCAGGATGCACTGTCAGCTGGAAATTGCGGAAATGGCCGCGCATCCCATGCCCAGGGAAATAACCAGCCGGTATCTATCATTTTTCCGCTATAAAGAGAGGAATCTGGATTGTTGTCTTCTTCTGACCAATAATCCAACTGAACGGACAGGTAACGGCTTTGAACCAGGTCCGAACGCGCACCAGTGGAAAATCTTGGTAGACCGCTATCATCAGATTTGGGGTCAGCAAAAACGTTTGGCTGATTGGCACCCATGGTGATCGCTGCGCAGCCAAACTCGTCAAGCCAGGCTGCTCCAAATTGGCTGCCGCGAAGTCCTTCCGGGTCGCTCGCCGAGAATACCTGTCCGATTGTTCCGTCCGGCCAGACCAATTGTCTGCGTGACGGGTTCCATGTCGGGCGTTCACATTTTCGATATAGGCTGAGCAATCCCGATTCACCTTCGATCATAACGGCTCTTGCATCCGAATATGTCTCTCCGATTATTGCCACACGCCCGGCAGCATCTCCGCTAACGTGCCTGTCACGGCCAATGATTGCCTTGAGCCATTCTGCCCCTGCCCTAGTCTTGCCCGCCCCGCGGCCACCGAGAAGCAGCCAGGTCCGCCAGTTGCTGAGAGGTGGTCGTTGTGGCTTGCCGGCAAAAACCGGCCACTCGCGAAGGTTAAGGATTGCCAGTTCACGCGATTCCAGCAAACTCAGGAAGCTACGTGTCAGCCCCGCTCGCGCCAAGCGCGTCAATTTTTTTCTCAAGCTGTCTGCGGAATTCCAAAATGTCCTGGGGTTCATCTATATTACCGTTTTTCGGTTCCAACAGCTTATCGGACAGCGCTTGCATAGCCTGCACTGTCTTTGCCAGTGCCAGCAGTGACTTGACACGGTCCTCGTTGAAGCCGGACTGCAATGGCTCTGCTTCCAGCAAATCCACCTGTTCGTTCAGCATGGCAACAAGTCGTTTGCTTATGTTTGGAAAATTCGGACTTGCGTCCTCATACATTCGAGCGGGATCGCCCGGACACTTGGCAGGATCAGCCAATTCGGAAACACCTTTAGTCTGTCAGAATGGGGTTTGGCCAAAAATAGTTTCGGCCGATAAATGTCGTCATTGCGTTGCAAACTTAGTCTGCAGCCGCACTTCTCCGACCATAATCAAACCTAACAGATCACCGATTCGATGTAAAGGAAAATATTCCTATTTCTTAAACTTTTTTTGAAGGCCATTCGGCGAGGTGATTTTCATAGTCCTCAAACTTGAGCCCGAATTCAGAGATCGTACGTCCCCTTACGCTAACACCGGCAGCGTGAACGCTCTCGCGATCTCCGGAAACGAGGTGGTGCCAATCATATAAATCCTTACCCTCATGGATAAGGCGATAGGCGCAGGTCGGAGGCAACCAGGTCAACTCCTCCATTTTTTCCGGGCTCAACTGAATACAGTCAGGAACCTTTTCCAGGCGATTTTCATAATCCCGGCATTTACAGGTTTTGCTGTCCAGTAGTCTACAGGCGATATTTGTCCAGTGGATCTCACCAGTATCCCAGTCCTCCAGTTTGTTAAGGCAGCATCGTCCACACCCGTCGCAGAGTGATTCCCATTCACTTTGCGACATTTGTTTGAGTGTCTTCGCTTTCCAGAAAGGTACTGACATATTTACATAATTTTTGCTTCGAGCGGTTAGATTCGTGTTCTATAGCGTGAATTTGATACATCATGTTTGGCAAAAATCTCCAAACTGCAAACAAAATGCTGTATGAACATCCAAATCACCAAACTAGATGGCAGTGAGTTTTGCGAGATCCATTTGACAATTCCGGCAAGGGAAATGCCAAAAACTGGCTTTTGGGGTTCGACTCATGGCTCGATGACACCCTGTTTCGCCTGTTTTCCAAGACCGGGGATTATTGGGAATCCATTT
Organism: Pseudomonadota bacterium; assembly: GCA_039030215.1. Taxonomy (GTDB): domain Bacteria; phylum Pseudomonadota; class Alphaproteobacteria; order Rhizobiales; family Rhizobiaceae; genus BOKV01. The sequence continues at coordinate 4,500 of JBCCEP010000199.1, read as the reverse complement.
CGATTTTTTTCCGCCGCTTCCGCGTCACCGGATTCAAGCGGTTTGTCGTCGAAATACTGGATGAATCGCTGTCTATCGGGTTGGCGGGCAGTGTTGTATTGCTGGCGCTCGCATTACCTGCATTTGACGAGACCAGCAAGGATTGGCGGTCGACCTCGGATTTTGCTGTAACTTTCCTCGACCGATACGGGAAAGAGATTGGCCGGCGTGGGATCAGGCAAACTGATTCTGACGAGATTGAAACCCTTCCTGATCATTTCATCAAAGCGGTTCTGGCAACTGAAGACCGCCGCTTCTTCGACCATCTGGGTATTGATTTCGTGGGCCTCAGCAGGGCGATGCTGGAAAATGTGCGAGCCAATTCGGTCGTACAAGGCGGCTCAACCATAACGCAGCAACTGGCCAAGAACCTTTTCCTTACCAACGAACGAACGATTGAACGCAAAGTCAAGGAAGCGTTCCTTTCGGTCTGGCTGGAAATGAACGTTCCGAAAAAGGAAATATTGAAACTTTATCTGGACCGCGCCTATATGGGCGGCGGGAACTTCGGCGTTTCGGCAGCCGCACAGTATTATTTCGACAAGGACGTGAAAGACATCAGTCTGGCAGAAGCCGCGATGCTGGCCGGATTGTACAAGGCACCAACAAAATACGCCCCACACATAAACCTTCCCGCCGCGCGTGCACGTGCAAACGAGGTCCTGACCAACATGGTTCAGGCCAGTTTCATGTCTGAAGGCCAGGTAATCAATGCTCGGCGCAATCCAGCAAAAATCGTCGAACGTTCTGATACCGAAGGTCCGAATTACTTCATGGACTACGCGTTTGAAGAGATCAAACGCCTTGCAGCAAAGCTACCCACCCGCTCCTTTATCGCGAAGACGACCGTAGATCTTGACCTGCAAAAAGCAGCTGACGATGCAATTTTGTCCAATCTGCGCCAGCACGGCAAAAGATACAGGGCAAAGGAAGGGGCGATGGTCGTCATCGACCATGAGGGTGCTGTCCGTGCGATGGTTGGCGGTGTAGATTACGGAACGAGCCAGTTTAACCGCGCGTTTTCTTCAAGAAGACAGCCCGGATCTTCCTTCAAACCATTTGTGTATGCCTCGGCGATCGAAAATTTCGGATATGACGAGTACACGCGCGTTACCGATGGTCCGGTGCGTACCGGCAAATGGTCGCCCAGGAACTATTCAGGCGGATTTGCCGGCAGGATGGATTTCACCCGGGCGATTGTGAAATCCTACAATACCATCCCGGCAAAACTGTATCTTGGAAGGGACGGACTCGAGCCGCTGGGTGGCGAGCGGATTGAGGAAACAGCCCGCAAGATGGGTATCACCTCACCGCTTGTCCTCAATGCGCCCATGGTGCTCGGTTCCAATGGGTTGACCGTCCTGGAGATGGCCACGGGCTACGGTACCTTCATGAACGATGGACACAAGCTGGATACGCATGCGATCACGCTGATTACCGATATTCAGGGCAAGGTGCTCTTCGACTATCGCGAAGACAAACCTGAAAAGGTTCGGGCGTTGGAGGAACGCACGGTCGCTTCGATGAACCGGATGCTGGTTCAAATTCCAGAATGGGGAACCGCAAGGCGCGCAGCACTGGAGGGAATTCGTGCAGCAGGAAAGACCGGAACGACATCGGCATATCGAGACGCCTGGTTTGTCGGTTATACCGGGAACTATGTTGCTGCCGTCTGGTATGGAAATGACGACTACACGCCGACAAGGCGCATGACCGGCGGTTCTGTACCAGCAATGACCTGGCAGAAGTTCATGACTTATGCTCATCAGAACATTGATTTGAGACCGATTCCATATGTTGAAAATCCGCTACCTGGCGGCGATGTTGTTGTTTCTGGCGCGCAAGGTGGCGGTGAGCAGGAGGATCTGGCGCCGATTGTCCGCCCGAAGGTTTTGTCGGCGGAGAGCCAAAAAATGCTCAGGCAATTGGAGCGTAAACTGCGAGAAGCCAAGCCTGTAAACCCAAATCAGATTGTGGCGAGGCGTGGCGGTGAACAGATTGGAAGTTCGACCTCTAATTGAGCTGTTAAGAGACCAATACAGAGTGGGCTTGGTCTCGAAGTAAACAGATTTGCGAGTTGATGTATTAATGTCAGGCGGCCTGATTTAGTGCGTACGATCATATTCTACATTTTCCTGGCAACGTGCGGAATTGCCCTGGGCGGCGTCAGCGCCTGGTATTCCATCAGGCATGTGCATGGCTTCGCGGCAATCGACATCGGGGTATGGACTGCCTATCCATTTGCTGCTGCAGATGAAATCGACCCCTACACGGTTGCAAGATCGGTAGCCGAAGGGACCGTACCACTGGGTGTCTCGGAGGGATTGGCATTCGAAACCCAGACCGATGACAATGGGAATGTCCTGTCTACCGATTGTGATTACGATCTGGAAGGTACTACGCCACCGTCAAGGCTTTGGACGTTAGTGGCCTATGATGAACAGGGTTATCCGTTGAAGGCTGCACCGGGAGGAAGCTCGTCCAAGTATTCCGGCTCTGTCATCCGGTATCCAGACGGTTCGTTTCTGATCTCCATTTCCGCCAGGCCAAAACCTGGTAACTGGCTTTCCCTGGTCAGTGGACAAACGTTTCGCCTGGTATTGCGGCTATATGATACGTCAATTACGAGCAATACAGACCTTCTCGTACCGGAAATGCCGGCGATCCGCCGATTGGAATGCAGATCATGATGTGGCGTTTCATCTATTACGGCGCCTGCACGCTGGTCTTGGCGGCCATCACCCATATCGCGATTATTCTGTTAATCCCGGTTTACGGGACCCAGGATGCATTTGCGATTCTTTCCAAGAACACCGAACCATTTCAATTCAAGGCAATGACTGCCGTAAATGGCCGTCTGCCGCTTTCAGATTTCGATCCGTTTTTCTCCTATGGCGTTTGCCGGTTCGATCTGTCCGAGCAGGGATTGGCAATCAATGGGCCGAAGATTGACACGTTTTGGTCGGCCACGATCGTCAATGAAGCAGGCACGGTTGTCTACAGCCTCAATAGCCGGACTGCCATCGATCAGAAACTGGATATGATCGTCCTCAACTCGACACAGATACTGAGAATACGCGAGCTTCAGCCGCCCGAAGTCGAATCGTCGATTATTGTGGAAACGGAAATAAATGGCGGTTTTGTCTTGTTGCGAGTGCTTAGCCCTGACGAGAGCTGGGACTCCTCGGCCCGTAGGTTCCTGGACGCTATCAGCTGTGAACCATATCTACCTGTGGCCGGCCAAAGACCGCCTAATGAGGTCCAACCAGGAAGTTGATCTGCGTTACCGGCTTTTCTTTTCCTTGCCGACATTAGCTTCGGAAGAATCTGCAGGCGTTTCGGAATTTTGACGCTTGGCATATCTCACGCCAGTAAACATGAGTATTTTTGCACCCATCGTACCAGATTCAGGTTGCGTGGATGCTCTCTTCTGTCGCCAGATCGAAGCTTCTTTCGGGAACTCGATGATTGCAGCCATAACGTTCTCCGATTACGTTCAATTGCCACCAAACGAACTTTGGGGCCAACGCTTTCGGGCGTCATAGAAATGAATCTTCGTTAACAAGTGGTAAAAAAATCTGGCTGTATTGGCCAAAACATTACGCGACGTAACTTATCTGATTGAGCTGTTGCGGATTTGCGACCCTGTTTGTTTTAACAATCTGACAAGGTTAACAAAAAACTAAGAAATAAGGTCGAGGATCGGCTGCAAGACCTCTGATTCGAGCCAATGAACGGATTATCAATGCAGCCGAGGATACTAGAAAAATCTGATAATACTGCGCTGACTAGTGCATCCGGGCGAAACACTCTCCGGGACAATTACTCACTGGCCGGCGCCGCACAACAGCGCGGGAACCAACTCTCGCGAAAGGCCAATCTTCTGGCTGAATCGACCCGCAGTTTCTGCGAATTTGACCGGCCAAACCGGCATGAAATCGAAATGTTCAAGGAATTGTTTTACCAGATGATCGGTGATTGCGGTAAAGCAGAACGACGACTGCTTTCGGCATCACTTGCTCGCAATGTCTACACACCAAGACAAATATTGATGTATCTGGCATTAGACGCTGCCGATATCGCTGCCCCGGTATTGCTGTTTTCGCCGGCAATCAATGAGTTCGACATCAAGACCCTGGCGGACAGGCTTTCGCTGGATCATCTTAAAATACTCTGCCGGAGGATGGACCTTAGCGAGGAAAGCGCCAAGGCGCTCGAAAAGGCGGGTGGAAAGGAATGCGCAGAACTACTGGTACGAAATCCAGCATTGGCGCAATCAAGGCAACCCGCAGCGGCGGCAATGCCTGCAACAGATCTATTCACTCAAAAGACTTCAGAGCCAATTGAGAAACCGGAGATGATCAAAAGTAGCCCTGTCCGCAGGAACGCCACCGAGAACCAAATCGTAAAGATGGCTGCGACCGGCGGTAAATTGGGTAGAAACCACAACCCTGATCAGTC
>JBCCEP010000198.1:0-7486 GCA_039030215.1 Pseudomonadota bacterium | reverse complement strand
AGTCCGGCTCGATGCCGGTGGTGTCGCAATCCATGACCAGGCCGATCGTGCCGGTCGGTGCAATCACGGTCGACTGCGCATTGCGGTAGCCATGTTCCTCGCCGAGCGCGACGGCACTGTCCCAGGCAGCCTTGGCATGGTCGATGAGCGCTGGATCGGGGCAGTTTTCATGGTCGAGCGGCACCGGATTGGTGCTCAGCGCCTCGTAACCCTCGGCCTCGCCATGGGCGGCGCGGCGATGGTTGCGCATGACGCGCAGCATGTGGTCGCGGTTCGGCTCGTAATTGGGGAAGGTGCCCAATTCGCCTGCCATCTGCGCCGAGGTGGCGTAGCAGATGCCGGTCATGATCGCGGTGATCGCACCGCAGATGGCGCGGCCTTCTTCCGAATCGTAAGCAATGCCGGAGGTCATCAACAGCCCGCCAATATTGGCAAAGCCGAGACCGGTGGTGCGGTATTCGTAGGAGAGCTTGGCGATCTGCTTGGACGGGAACTGCGCCATCATGACGGAGATTTCCAGCACGATCATCCACAAGCGGCAGGCATGTTCGAAGCTGTCGACATCGAATGCAAGCTGATCTTCATCGCTGGCCTTTTCGCCATCGCGGAACTGCAGCAGGTTCAGCGAAGCCAGGTTACAGGCGGTGTCGTCCAGGAACATATATTCCGAGCACGGATTGGAGGCGCGGATCGGTCCGGCCGCCTTGCAGGTGTGCCAGTCGTTCATGGTGGTGTTGAAATGCAGGCCGGGATCGGCGGATGCCCAGGCAGCATTGCCGATCTTGTCCCACAATTCGGTGGCGTTGATGGTCTTGTGCAGCTTGCCGTCGGTGCGGCGGATCAGGTCGAAATCACCGCCGTCCTCGACCGAGCGCAGGAACTCGTCGCGGATTGAGACCGAGTTGTTGGAGTTCTGGCCGGAAACGGTCAGATAGGCTTCCGAATCCCAATCGGTGTCGTAGACCGGGAACTCGATATCGGTATAGCCCTGGCGCGCAAGCTGGATGACGCGCTTGATGTAGTTTTCCGGCACGGTTGCCTTCTTGGCGGCGCGGACTTCGCGCTTCAGCGCCGGATTGCGCTTGGGATCGAAGCAGTCATCATTGTCGCCTTCGCAATTGATACAGGCCTTCATGATCGCCTTCATGTGCTTGGAGACGACCTTGGAGCCGGTGACGATCGCGGCGACCTTCTGTTCTTCGCGAACCTTCCAGTCGATATATTGCTCGATATCGGGATGGTCGATGTCGACGACCACCATCTTGGCGGCGCGCCGCGTCGTTCCGCCGGACTTGATTGCACCGGCAGCGCGGTCGCCGATCTTGAGGAAGCTCATCAGGCCGGAGGACTTGCCGCCGCCTGAGAGGTTCTCACCTTCGCCGCGAAGCATGGAGAAGTTAGAACCGGTGCCCGAACCATATTTGAACAGGCGCGCTTCACGAACCCACAGATCCATGATGCCGTTTTCATTGACCAGATCGTCCTGAACGGACTGGATAAAGCAGGCATGGGGCTGGGGGTGTTCGTAAGCGGTTTTCGACTTTGTCATCTTGCCGCTGAACGGATCGACATAGTGATGACCCTGCGCGGGACCATCAATGCCATAAGCCCAATGCAGGCCGGTGTTGAACCATTGCGGCGAATTCGGCGCCACTTTGTGCGTGGCCAGCATGTAGCAGAGTTCATCAAAAAAGGCGCGGGCATCTTCCTCGCGGTCGAAATAACCGCCTTTCCAGCCCCAATAGGTCCAGGTGCCGGCCAGCCGGTCAAATACCTGACGGCCATCCATTTCCGAACCGTAGCGCTCTTCTTCCGGCAATTTGGCCAGGGCTTCGGTGTCAGCCTCGGAGCGCCATAGCCAGGAGGGAACCGAATTTTCCTCGATTTTTTTCAGCCGTGCCGGTACGCCCGCCTTGCGGAAGTATTTCTGGGCGAGAATATCCGCCGCGACCTGGCTGAATGCTTCGGGAACCTTGATGTCTTCCAGACGGAAGACCACCGAACCGTTGGGATTGCGTATTTCACTGGTGGCGTTGCGAAATGCTACGCCTTCGTAAGCAGACTGACCTTCTTTGGTATAGCGCCGCTCTATTTGCATCTTTTGTCGTCCCTCTCATGTGTGCCGCCCGAATCCGGCCCGTCAACAATGTGACCCCGTAAAGGGCCTAAATTCGGGCAAAGTCCGCCGTCTACCGACCTGGTGTCCAAGCCGGCCCTGGGTCCATACTCAAACCCTGCCTTCGCCTCGTACATTTTTTGTTTTTGCATCATTACGTGGATCAAAATTAATCCGGTCGTCATGATGAAGCAATCCATATCTTGTTATCAGCATCCTTGCAAACACTAAATATAGTGTTAACGGACGGTTACTAACAGGTTTGAATTGCTACTCCCAACCCAAAAAAAGACAAAACTTTCCAGCTCTCGAGGAACAGCAAATTCCTGAGTCATTCCCCGAGCCAGAATCCAATTGTTCGGTGATAAACTGCCACCTTCAGCCGCAACATCTATAACTAACGAAAAGTCCCCAGCGATGTCATGACCGGTTCATGTAACGCAACGTAATGAACATGCAGACGGTACGGTGACTCGGTTTTTTTCGTCAAGGTCTTGTCACAAAGAAAATTGCGGATACCAGATATTGTGTGTCGCTTGTGAATATCGTGGAAAAAATTTTTCCGGCAATTACGCTTTTGAATCAAGGATTTGAATGCCAATTGCGACAATTTCCTGCAAATGAATGAGTTGATTTTTAACAACACTTGAAAATCGAATTGATTCGAATCGACAACTGTGGATAGGACGACGCAAAAACGCCGCGTCAGGCGCTGAAATCAGCCGGTTTCGGTGCCGGTTGTAGCGCTGTGACAGCCCTAGATGCCGATCATGGTCCATAAGAGCCGCCTGGATTTGATTCTCGAATCGAATATGGCTGATTCCCCATTTCAATCCTGCTTGATGCTGCATCAGCACATGATTCGATTGTCGTTGGTCAAATTAATTGGAATAAACGAAGAATCAGATGGACCGAAATTGCGGTGAAACCGGAGTGCCTAGTATGCCAATTCCCTCAACATCTTCCGAAAAGCCGGAACAAAAACTGCCGCGTGAGGCCTATATTTCGCAAGACTGGCTGGAACAGGAGCGATCGAGCCTGTTTGCAAATAGCTGGTATTTTGCTGGCATCGATTCGGATTTTGCTGAAGTCGGCGATTACCGGACTGTCAGGGCAGGGAACTATCCGCTTGTCGTCCTAAAGGATCGGGATGGCGAGTTGCGGGGTTTCCACAATCTCTGCCGGCATCGTGGTACCGAACTGCTTGAGGGGAAGGGTAATGCCGGCAGAACCATCATCTGTCCCTACCATTACTGGACGTATAATCTTGATGGTCAGTTGCGGGGCGTGCCAAAGCAGGCTGAGTGCTTCCCGGGTCTGGACAAGAAGTCGATCCAATTGCGAGAGGCCGCGATAGGCCATTACAACGGGCTTGTATTCGTCAATCCGCAAGCCAGGCCGAAGGATAGCTTTGAAACCTGGCTGGCGAGCATGCCCGAGCTTGGTTGGCCGCATGATGTGAACTCGGCCGACCTGCAGGAATTTGAAGGCGATGTCGTCTACGAAATCAAATGTAACTGGAAAGTGCTGTTTGAGAATGCAATTGACGGCTACCACCTTGCCTACCTCCACAAGAATACGCTTGGCGGACCCGTGGCAGACAAGAATGTCTGGGAAGCAACCGGACGACACATGATCTGGTACTCAACAGAAAGGGACGGGCACAAGAACCGTGTGCCGGAATATGTTGAGCGCCATGCCGATTCGTCCTGGACAACCAAGATCAAGGGAGCTGAAGAACCGGGTTATGGCGGGGTTTACATGTTGTTCCCCTGCACGATCATCACGCCCAGCCCCTGGTCGATAACGATCTCCAGCCTGGAACCAGTTGATGCAAACACAACCCTGATGCGGGCACGTAGCTGGTCGCCAAAGGGCTGGTTATCCTATCGCGAAAAAGTGGAGGATATTCCCGGCTACAATAAGGAAAGCGGGCTGATCAAATCTTCCAACTGGACGGTGCCTCCGCTGGAGACCGGAGACTTCCAGACCGAGGATATCTGGATCTGCGAGAAAATGCAGCGTTCGCTGCAATCGCCGATGTATAGCATCTCAGCCTTGGCATGTGGCGCAGGCGGAGAGGCGCCTTTGACGTTCTTCCAGCAATGTGTCGTGGAGGCGTTGCAAGAAAAGCCGGAACAATAGGTGGCATCGCCGGCATAGAAGCCGGCGATGCGATTTTCATATTAGTAAAGCGGGCAAGGCGGATAAGGATATCGTCCGCACGGGCGCCGGTAGTAGGGTCGATAATAGGGATGATAGTAAGGATTCATGTAGGGATGCCGGTAGGCGGCTGCAGCGCCAGCAGCAGCACCTGCATAGAAAGCTCCGCGACGCATGGCCCGACGGGCAGCACCTGCATAGGAATACGGTGTTAGTGGCATTCCAATTATATCGATGAATACCGAAGCTGGTCCGTCGGCATTTTCCAGATCACCATCGATGACATCGACATTGAATGTCAGCGTGTCACCACTGAGTTGCGGCGATTTCAGAACAACGACGACATCCTTAACGGTTGAACCTTCCTTGTCGAAAACCGATACGGTGGCGTTAGGCGGATTGCTGGCAAAACTGTCTTCGCCTTCGCCCCAATCAGCGACGAAGTGTTCGGTGAGTTCATGACCTGCCGCCCTGACCGGCCGGTCGGCAAAGATAATAAGGCTTGGCGGTACGCCATTCAGGGTGAGCGTGTCGCCTGCCAGTGTCGCGTTTTGTGCGTTCAGAACAAAGAGCGAAGGAACAATGCCTGCCTGTTCAGTGCTTGGCGTGCCGATTTGTTTGGAACCGGGCGCCTGAATCGCATCCTGGGCTGTTGCGATCTTCGGTGCCAGCGCCAGTCCGGCTCCGACTCCTACAATTAAAGCTAAATGTCTGATTTGTAGTCCTAATCCCATGTGAATTGCTCCTTGGAGTAATTGGTAAAGTCCGGGCGATCCGGGGTTTGCCTGGCTTTGGTTTTGCTGGGTCGACTTGTCTTCGCCGGCAAAATACAACCGGCGAGACTTCCTGATAGTTCGTGGAGAATAGCGACAATTTTGTGACCGGGCAGGGGCCGGCCCGATTGATCAGTCAGCTATGGTTAATGCCTTGGATGACCTATCCGTCCGGCTGGCCGGAAATAGGTTCGACATAGGACATTTCCATGTCCCATGGGAAATAGATCCAGGTGTCCTGGCTGACTTCAGTGACGAATGTATCTGCCATGGGAACGCCTTTCGGCTTGGCATAGACGGTCGCAATATGTGCCTTGGGCAAGAGTTCGCGCACCTTCTTGGCGGTCTTTCCGGTGTCGGTCAAATCATCGATTACGAGAATGCCTTCCCCGCCTTCGGTTTCATCAACCAAATCCCTGGAGATGGTTTTGAGAACTACCAGATCGCCTTGCTCCTTGTATTCATGATAGGAGGCAATGCAGACGGTCTCGATCTTCCGGATACCAAGTTCGCGGGCGATGATTGCGGCAGGAACGAGCCCGCCGCGGGTAATCGAGACGACCGCCTTCCAGCCGCCATGTGCGTCGGCAAAACCCGCCAGGCGCCAGGCCAATGCCTTGCTGTCCCGGTGAAACTGATCCCATGATACGGGGAATGCTTTGTTGGATGGTGGGGGCATTATCCTGTCCTCTTGGGGATGTTCCGTTGACCGATTTCGCTGCAAGGGTTGAGATATCGCGGTGAATGACAGCAGGCAAGCCTGTCTGTCATCATATCCCCGCCTGTCTGAGATTTTCAGCGTGATTCTGGATCAATGAACTGTTAATTGCCAAGTCCGGCGATTGGTACTACTTTGGTCTAATGGAGCCAAAGCGTAACAAATTTTGGCATCTGCACGGCCTGGCAGGAGGCTTTGCCGCCTTCGCGTTCCGGATAATGTTGGTCTTTGCGGTAATTGTTGTCGGCGTCGAGGTGTATCAGTGGCTCGGCACAAAATGGTTTTATGTCTATGTATTCGCCGCGATAGCCGTCCGGCTGCATTTTGATCTCGCCTGGATCGAGAAAAACCATCCCTATGGCGAGGATGAGCCGGAAGACGACAAACCCGAAAATCCGTTCCGAAAGCGCTAGCTCAAACAAGCCTGTTACGGGTGAGGTAGATCAGCCATTTGAAAGTTCGTCCAGCATTGCATGGACGGCGTCGAGTGCTGTCTGCGCCTTTTCCTGATCTTTCGACCTGACAACGATCTGTGTCGAATAGGTCTTGCCGTCGAATTTGGGATAGGAGCCGATCGCGGTACCGGGATGGGCTTTCTGGATGACGCCTAATGGCGCGCCGATTGTTCCTTCGGGGAATGGAGAATCAACCGACAGCGCCAAAATCTTCGTACCGGTTCTAAGCGTCGGAAGCACCGAATCCAGCATGGCCTGAAAGATCGAGGGAACACCCGCCATTACGTGTACATTGTCGAGACGAAAACCGGGTGCCACGGAGACCGGATTCTCGATCAGATCGGCGCCGTCAGGAATGCGCGCCATGCGTTTTCTGGCTTCGGTAAATTCGAGGTCGCGGCTGGCATAGTTTTCCGAGAGCAGTTTCATGGCGCGCGGGTCGTGATCGATGGATACTTCAAAAGCCACGGCGACGGCGTCAGCGGTGATGTCATCATGGGTCGGGCCGATGCCGCCGGAAGTAAAGACATAATCATAACGTTCGCGAAGTGCGTTGAGCGCCTCGACGATATCTGCCTCCTCATCACCAACAATGCGGACCTCCTTGAGCTCGATGCCGGCAACGGTGAGCAGGTCGGCCAGATAGGCGATATTGCGGTCCTTGGTTCTGCCGGAAAGAAGTTCATCTCCTATTGCCAGCATGGCAGCGGTAACGATGTCTGATGTCATGATTTGTCCTGTTGCTTCCGGCAAACGAAATAGCGCGGACGGGCGTAGTGGGCAATATCGTGATGTGTTTTCAGCCGCAGATCGGGAACGGGAGAGGCGATTTCATCAGGAAATATGGCCCACCGCGATAATCAACGCTTGAACCGGCTTCGCCTTACCGGTAGTCAGGACCGCGAGCGGACATGGCGGAACTGGTAGACGCAAGGGACTTAAAATCCCTCGGCCCTAGGCTGTCCGGGTTCGAGTCCCGGTGTCCGCACCAGTTTTCATTTAAATTGTGACTACATTCTTGATTTGGCTATCAACTTGGCCGGCCTGCCAAACTCGGTATCGATAATCATTTAATCAATTTTTTAATCCGATTTTATACAAGCATTGTTAGTCTGAGCCGCTCGTTAATCGTATCGAGTGTGGTTTCAATGATGCAAAAACAGCAAGCATTGCGTCAGCTATCGAGCAAACGCCAAGAAACAAGATTCGAGCCTTACGCGAGCATTGGCGATTTTCACGAAGGTAGATGGGAATGCGATTT
>JBCCEP010000197.1:0-7563 GCA_039030215.1 Pseudomonadota bacterium | reverse complement strand
GGCAAATGGGAAAAATCGAAATTCATGGGCGTGGAAATCACGGGCAAGACCCTCGGCCTAATCGGATGCGGAAATATCGGCTCGATTGTCGCCAATCGCGCCCGCGGTCTGAAAATGCGGGTTATTGCCTACGACCCCTTCTTGAGCCAGGAGCGGGCCGACGAACTCGGTATCGAAAAAGGTGAACTCGATGACGTGTTGGCGCGTGCGGATTTCATCACCTTACATGTCCCGCTGACGGACAAGACGAGAAACATCATCAATGCAGAAGCGATCGCGAAGATGAAGGATGGTGTTCGCATCATCAATTGCGCGCGGGGCGGATTGGTGGTCGAAGCCGATCTGGCTGATGCGCTGAAATCCGGCAAGGTCGCCGGTGCCGGGTTCGATGTGTTCGAAGTGGAACCTGCCAAGGAAAGCGTCTTGTTCCATCTGCCGAATGTTGTCTGCACGCCGCATCTGGGTGCAGCCACGAGCGAGGCGCAGGAAAATGTCGCGTTGCAGGTAGCCGAACAGATGAGCGACTACCTGATCAATGGGGCGGTTAGCAATGCGTTGAACATGCCGTCCATTTCGGCAGATGAGGCGCCGGTGCTAACACCGTTCGTCAAGCTTGCCGAATATCTGGGAGCCTTCGCCGGGCAGGTGACCGAATCTCCCATACAACGGGTTGAAGTGATCTATGATGGTGCGGTTGCGGGCATGAACACCAAGGCCCTGACCAGTGCTGCGATCGCCGGGCTGATAAAGAGCCAGGTTGCCGATGTCAACATGGTGTCCGCACCGATCATGGCAAAGGAGCGGGGTATTCATATCTCGGAGACGACACAGGATAAGTCCGGTGTCTTTGACAGCTATATCAAGTTGAACGTCATAACCGCCAATCAGGAACGCTCGGTCGCAGGTACGGTGTTCTCCGACGGCAAGCCCAGATTCATCCAGATCAAGGGGATCAACCTCGATGCAGAGATTGGCCGTTACATGATCTACACCACCAATGATGACATGCCTGGTATCATCGGAATGCTGGGGACTGTATTTGGTGGGGCAGGCGTGAACATCGCAAATTTCCAGCTCGGGCGTGACAAGCCAGGCGGTAATGCGATCGCGCTTTTATATCTTGACCAGCCGGTTGAAGCTGAAGTGCTGGGTAAACTGCTGGAATGCGGAATGTTCAAGCAGGCGAAACCGCTGGTGTTTGATGTCGGTTAAGCCTTTATCGTGATCTAATCGATCGGTTTGGCCGGCGTCTCTGTCGGCTTTACCGGCTGGCGCTGAGATAACCAAACACCTGATAATACAAGCAAAATAGCGGCAGCGTGATAGGCTCGAAATGCCTCGCCAAGAATGGTGATTGCCATCAGGGATGCGAAAATCGGCACGATATTGACGAATACGCCGCCGCGATTTGACCCGATAATATCAAGCCCTCTGATCCAGAAAAGCTGGGCCAGAATTGAGGGAGCGATCGCGGTATAGATCGAAACCATCCAGCCCTGTCTGTCCGGGAAATTGATTTTGCCCGTACTGTATTCCCAGAAAGTATATGGAAGGGAGGCGATCAGGGCGACAATTGCCAATACGGTGATGAAACTGAGCCAATGCAGTTGTGGTTTTCGTGAAAGCGCAACGGAATAAGCGCCATAGGCAGCCACCGCAATCAGCATATAGACATCGCCGATGTTCAGTTGCAGGCTCAACAGGCGCGACAGATCACCATTCGAGACCGTAAGGGCGACACCAAACAAGGTCAGGATAAAACCTGTGATTTGCAGTCCTGTCGCGCGTATTCCGAATAGCAGGAAATTGAGCGCAAAGACAATCAACGGCATGGAAGCCTGTTCGATGGCGACATTGATTGCGGTGGTGTGGTTTAGCGCCAGATAGAGCAGGTTGTTGAAACTGGCAAATCCGATTGTGCCCAGAGCCGCCAGGAAGATCAGATTTGAACGAATCAGTTCCCAGTCCCGGCGCAGATATTTTACGGCGAAGGGCAGCAGGATCATTGTTGCCATGGTCCACCGGATTGTCGTCAACAAGAATGGTGAAATGTGACCAACGGCCAATTTGCCCGCAATTGCGTTACCGGCCCAAAAAAAGGCGGTAAGCGTCAAGAGGAGATAGGCGGTCGGAACCGATCGGGCAAACAGGGCGGCCATTGCCTCGTTTTCCTTTTTGGAGGGTTTTGAGACTGTTTCTTCGACAAGCTTGATGTTTGGATGGTTTTCGGCCTAATAACAAGCGATATCGGTTGATGCTAATGAACTCTCAGCCGGTGCGCGTGTTCAGCAAAGAATTTCCGAAGGATCGTAATGGCTAATGTGGTGGTTATCGGCTCCCAGTGGGGAGACGAGGGCAAAGGGAAGATCGTCGACTGGCTTTCCGAACGTGCGGACATAATCGTCAGGTTCCAGGGCGGCCACAATGCCGGACATACGCTGGTAATCGACGGTGTAAGCTACAAACTGTCGCTGCTTCCCTCCGGCGTGGTGCGAGAGGGAAAATTATCGGTTATCGGGAATGGCGTTGTCATTGATCCACATGCGCTGGTCGACGAAATCAACCGCCTTGCCGAACAGGGTGTGGTTGTGACGACTGATAATCTGCGGATTGCGGAAAACGCATCGATAATCCTGTCCCTGCATCGCGAACTGGATGCGCTGCGGGAAGATGCGGCCTCCAGTGCCGGAACCAAGATCGGGACGACCCGGCGTGGAATTGGTCCTGCCTATGAGGACAAGGTTGGACGGCGGGCAATCCGCGTGATGGATCTTGCGAATTTCGAGACACTTCCGGCCAAGATCGATCGGTTGTTGACCCATCATAATGCATTGCGCCGTGGCCTGGGCGTAGCTGAAATTTCCGGCGAAACAATATTGAACGAACTAAAGGAAATAGCCGACCAGCTTGTTCCATACACAGAACCGGTATGGCGTCTCCTGGATGATCGGAAGCGTGCCGGGGCTCGGATCCTTTTTGAAGGCGCGCAGGGAACGCTGCTCGATATTGATCACGGTACCTATCCGTTTGTCACTTCATCCAACACGATAGCAGGTCAGGCCGCAGCAGGTTCCGGTGTCGGTCCTGGCTCGGTCGACTATGTGCTCGGCATTACCAAGGCCTACACCACCCGTGTCGGGGAAGGGCCGTTTCCGACCGAACTGGAAAACGAGGTCGGTCAATTTCTGGGCGAACGCGGACATGAATTCGGGACAGTAACCGGCAGGAAGCGCCGATGCGGATGGTTTGACGCGGTTCTGGTGCGCCAGGCAGTTGCCATCAATGGTGTCAGTGGCATTGCATTAACAAAGCTTGATGTTCTGGATGGGCTTGAGGAAATCTGTGTGTGCACCAGCTATCGTATTGATGGCAAGGAGTTTGACTATCTTCCAGCCAGCCAGGGGCAGCAAATGCGCGTGGAGCCTATTTACACAAAACTTCCTGGTTGGAAGGGTTCGACCGTAGGTGCCAG
Organism: Pseudomonadota bacterium; assembly: GCA_039030215.1. Lineage (GTDB taxonomy): Bacteria > Pseudomonadota > Alphaproteobacteria > Rhizobiales > Rhizobiaceae > BOKV01. Next base: position 4,091 of record JBCCEP010000197.1, on the reverse strand, counting down.
AAGCTGGGCTGATTTGCCTGCCGAGGCGGTAAAATACGTCCGATTGATCGAGGAATTGATCGGCGCGCCAGTGGCATTACTTTCCACGAGCCCCGAAAGAGACGATACAATACTTGTTCAAGACCCATTTGATGATTAGTAATGAAAATGATGATGTGTGTGACAGATTTGCAACCCCGCAAGGGCGATGGCAAACTGTCTGAAATGAATGGATATGATGCGGATGAGTTATAAATGGCAGATTACTATTCAATTCTGAAGAAAACGATTTCAGGATTGCCATCGAACACACCCGAAACTCGTAAATTGGTGTATGCGAAGGCCAGGGCAGCGATCGACCGGCAATTGCGCTCGGTTCAACCCGCACCCAGCGAGGCGGCGATCGCAAGCCAGATGGCGTCGCTGGAAGGTTCGATCGACAAACTTGAAGAAGATTTTGCTTCAGCAGCTTCCAGCCTCCCGGGTGGCGGTGACGCGGCCTTTGAGGCCGCAATTGCATCGGAAGCGCAGAACATTCGTCCAGCTTCAGGCGGTGCCCGACTTCAACCCGGAACAGTGCAGCCCAGCGCGCCTCAGGTCGGCGATGCGCCGAGCCAGGCGCGTGTTGATCCTCCGTTGGGCGTTTCAGCAGGCCAACCGGCCTATGATTCATCTTTAGATGCGCTCGACGATGTCGACCAATTGGGTGTTTCGCAGGATCGGGTGATGACCGGCGAAGGCATGGTCGAACGGAGAAAGTCACGCGGTTTCGGTACCGTCCTGGTTGCCCTGATCCTGATTGCATTGCTGGGTGCTGGTGGTTATGCGCTTTGGCTTAACAAGGACCCGCTGATGGCGGCACTTGGCATCGGACAGGATCAGTCCTCGACCGTGCTTGCAAGCGACAGCTCCGATAGTGTGGCCGAACAGCCGGTAACCGACGATGAGGGAGACGCCAAGGAAGATGCCCGACTTGGTGGAGATGGTCAGACCATAATCCAGACCAACCAGGGCGAAAGTGAAGATACCGCAGACGCTGGCCAACCCGCTTCCCAAACTGATGAAAATGTTCGTGTCATCGATCCAGCAGAAGATGCGCCTCAGACCGATGTGGCTGTCAATCCAGTCGCCGATGCCGCTGATCAGACTGCTCAATCGGAAACCGGCGCTGACACCCCTTCAGAAACGACCGAGACGGCAGCAGCTGGAGAAGATGCATCTGGTGAAGCGCAGGAAGCAGAAGTTGCGCAGATACCGGCAATCGGCCAGAAGGCCTTTCTGTATGAAGAAGGTCTTGGCAACTCTGCAGCAAGCCGGGACAATGCCGCGATCGTATGGTCGATCGTTCAACAACCGCCATCCGAGGGCGCAGCACCAGAATCGGTCATCAAGGGCGAGCTTGAAGTGCCCGGACGGGGTTTGACCGCGGAACTGACGATAAAGCGCAATGCTGATGAATCGCTGTCGGCAAGCCACATAATCGAGTTGCTGTTTGACGCACCGCCCGACTTTTCTGGCGGGAGTGTGGATACCTTGGCGAGATTTGTCCTGAAGGACAGCGAGCAGGCCAGGGGGGAACCGCTGGTCGCGGTTCCAGTGAAAATCGATAACGGCTTCTTCATGATTGCATTAAACAATCTTGAGCAGGCGAGAGAATCGAACAAACGGTTGTTGCTGGAATCCAACTGGATAGACATACCGCTGGGGTACACATCCGGCCGGCGAGCATTGCTGACGCTTGAAAAAGGTGCGATCGGCGACAAGATATACCGGGAAGCATTCGCAGACTGGGATAACAGATAGGTTTGTCTTTGCAGCTTGCAATTTGGGCTGCAAGGATGTCATAGAAGAAACACTCCGAGGGGTGCCGGGTTATCCGGCTGAGATGGCGAAGCCGCCGAACCCTTGATCGTAAGATGGAACTTAATCCATAGGTGCGATCGGGAACCTGATCCGGATAATGCCGGCGAAGGGATGGAGAATGCGGAACCAAGAATTTCTGCCATTCCAATTCCTTTATATCAATTCCCGTTCGCCCCGGACGGGCTATATGGCTGGTGAACGCGAAACAACGCTTGCAGTAAAGATCGGCAGAAGCATCGGCGTTCTGGCGATTCTGATTGTCGTCTGGAAGATCCTGGTGCTGATATTTCAACCAGCCAGTTTTATTTTTCCTTCGCCCGAATTGGTGTTCTTCTCAATTTATGACAATGCCGATTATCTGTCGGAACATGCACTAACCACGCTTGCCGAGATGGTTGCCGGTCTGGTGGTTGGGAGCGTGGCGGGAATTTCCATAGCGCTGATCATGGCGCAATTCCAACTGGCAGAACGCATGATGCTGCCGGTCATTGTCACAACGCAGACACTTCCGATATTTGCCATCGCCCCGCTGCTTGTTATCTGGTTCGGGTTTGGCATGGGTTCGAAAGTTGTCATGGCATCCCTGATCATATTTTTCCCGATAGCATCATCCTTTTACGATGGGTTGATGCGGGTTGACCGGACCTGGCTGGATCTCGCCAGAGGCTGGGGTGCGCGACCGGCCCAGTTGCTATTCAAGACGAAGATACCCGCGGCTTTGCCGTCGCTTGCGAGCGGACTGAAGATTGGCGCCACACTTGCCCCGATCGGGGCGATCGTCGGCGAATGGGCGGGGGCGTCGTCCGGGCTCGGTTATGTGATGCTTCAGGCAAATGCCCGCATGCAAACCGATCTGGTTTTTGCGGGCCTAGTGGTTCTCGCGGTCATGGCCTACGGGCTTCGAACGATTGTCGCGCTGGCGGCAGATCGAATGATTTTCTGGAAATTCAACTGAAAAGGAAGAGTGTGACATGCGGTTAATTGGATTTATCGTGGCGATGATATTCGCCGGAATTACAAGCACACCGGCATATTCTGCGGACAAACTCACGGTATTGCTCGACTGGTTTGTCAATCCGGATCATGCTGCGCTGGTAATCGCCGAAGAGCGCGGTTTGTTCAAGGATGCCGATCTTGACGTGGAGATTGTGGCACCGGCTGATCCCAGCGCACCGCCCAGGCTGGTGGCAGCCGGGCAGGCGGAACTGGCGATCAGTTACCAGCCGCAATTGCATGTGCAGGCTGCTGAAGGCCTGGGGCTCGCGCGGGTGGCGACGCTTGCCGAGACGCCGCTCAATGCGCTTGTGGCTCTGAAAGGCGGTCCGATCGAGTCCATTGCCGATCTAAAGGGCAAGACGGTGGGGTTTTCAGTTGGCGGTTTTGAAGATGCGCTGCTTTCGGCAATGCTAAAGAGCGTTGATCTTTCGCTCGATGATGTCGAACTGGTCAATATCAATTTTTCGCTCTCGCCGTCGCTGATTTCCGGCAAAGTCGATGCCGTTATTGGCGCATTCCGGAACTTTGAACTGAATCAGCTCGATATCGAGGGCCAGAGTGGAATTGCATTTTATCCGGAAGAAAACGGTGTCCCGGTCTATGATGAACTGATTGTCGTTGCCCGGCGCGATGATGTAGATGATCCGAGAATTGGCAGATTTCTAGATGCCATTGAGGAGGCGACGCTCTGGCTGACCAACCATCCGGATGAGGCCTGGCAGATCTTTGCGGCCAGCGGTGATGATCTTGATAATGAATTAAACCGACGTGCCTGGTATGACACGCTGCCCCGCCTTGCAAAACGACCGGCCGCACTAGACCGGCGTCGCTATGAACGCTTTGCGAAGTTCATGAAAGATTCGGGTCTGATCGAGGAGATACCGCCGCTCGAAACCTATGCGGTGGAAGTGAATTAACAAAAAGGCCGGGAAATACCCGGCCTTTTCTCAATTTAGCTTGCGAAATCAGCTGTCTGAAGCCTGATCGTGCTCCAGTTCGCGCGGTGGCTTGGCCAGTTCTCGGGCTGCCGCCTTCATGGCTTTTTGTACCTTTTCGAAGGCTCGAACCTCAATCTGGCGGACGCGTTCCCTGGAAATCTCAAATTCCTTTGACAGTTCCTCCAGCGTCAGCGGATTTTCTTCCAGCCGACGGGCGACGAACACACGACGTTCACGATCGTTCAACACAGACAGTGCGTCAGCAAGCATCTCCCGGCGTGTTTCCAGTTCGTCCTGCTTGACCATGACCTGTTC
>JBCCEP010000196.1:0-7567 GCA_039030215.1 Pseudomonadota bacterium | reverse complement strand
TGCAGAACCCGGCAACTGCCCCTCGAATGGTGTTTGACACGGCCAGATTTGGAATGGGCTGAATGACGCCGGATGATCCAATCGCCAGGATCCGGCCCCAGCCCCTGGCGCGCATGGGTTCCACAGCTGCCTCGGCGATCTTGATAATTGAAAACAGGAGCATTTGCGCAGATCGCTGCCAGACTTCCAGATCTACCCCAGTCGAAACCGAGGGAGGCGGACCACCCGCATTGGCAACCAGCATATCCGGTCTAATTTCCTTCCGGATTCTCTCCGCAAATTCTTCGACGACTGCTGCTTCAGCAAGATCAAGTGCTATTGGCGTGACTTCAACGCCATAATCCTTCTTCAGCCGCTTGGCATTGGCATCCAATACATCCTGCCTGCGGGCGACGATTACAAGATTTGTACCTTCGGCGGCCAGTTTCTCGGCAATTGCCTCACCAAGCCCTTGCGAGGCGCCAAGTACCAATGCCGTTTTGCCTTTGATCCCGAGATCCATTTTTTGTCCTATTCTGCTGATTGCGGAGTTCTGTCACGGCGCAGGTGAAGCACCGCTATTGTCAATCCTGCCAACACCATGAAACCTGCTAAGATTGGTCGGATGGTACCCGGCATCAGAAAAACCGGATAGGCTAGCACGATGAGCAGCAATGATGGATAGAAACCGGCCCACCAGGCCTTGCCGCGATGCTTCTGGTAGATCGGAAACACGATGGAAAAACATGCCAGAAGCAGGAAGAAGAGCGACCAGGGCCGGGTGAGAAAAACCATGATGTCATCGGAGCGCGCAAACACCTGGGATAACCGCGCCTCGGCGATACTGCCCAGGACGACGCCGAGCACCAGCGGAACGACCGGAAATCCGAGTGCCCTCATCAGGAAACCCAATATGCCGAAGAAGAACAGCGTCCACATGTCCCAGGAAATGTTGTTTAGCGCGAACATGCCGAGCGCGCAGTAAAACAGGATTACGCCGGTAAGCATGTACAGCTTGACCTTGGTGATCAGGACAAATCCTCGCAGCGTGAAAGACTGTAGGACCAGCATCATGAAATTGGCGACGAAGAAGGCAAGAAAGATCGAATAGGCGATTGTCGGCTCGTCGGTGATGAAGGACGGGCTGGGTATGACATCGTGAATGAGTAGCGCTCCCAGCATGATTGCCGTCATGATATCGCCGGGCAGACCCAATGCCATCATGACGATTAATGCGCCACCGGCCGTGGCATTGTTGGCAGCTTCCGGTGCAATAATGCCGTCCACCGCGCCCTTGCCAAAATCGTCATGTTCCTTGGAGGCTTTCTTGGCCTGGTCATAGGCCAGCACATTCGAGATGGTGCTGCCCGCCGCCGGCAACACGCCAACGAAAACCCCAATTGCCGATGAGCGCAGCACATTTGTCCATCTGCTGAGCACCTCACGCGCGGCGGCGAGGTAATTGATGTGAACAACATGTGTCTCACCACCCAAGGGTTGGTGGGCCTTTTCGCTGCTGTTTACATCTCCCAGCAACCGACCAAACGCGAAAATGCCGACGAGAACCGGCAGGAAGGCAAAGCCCTGCTCAAGCCGGTCGATCCCGAACGTAAATCTTGGCTGACCAAAAACAACATCAGATCCGACGGTGGCGATCAGCAGACCGAAGAGTCCAGACATCAACCCTTTGACCATCTGATCGCCCGCAAGACTCGCAGTAACTGTCAGGGCAAAAATGATCAGCGAGAAATAGTCAACGGGCTGAAACTCGAGCCCGATAAGCGCCAATTGCGGTGCTACGAGCATCAGGACAAGCGCCGCAAAAACGCCACCGAAGAAGCTCGACCAAACGCCGATACCAAGGGCCAGACCGGGCTGGCCTGAACGCGCCAGCGGGTAACCGTCGAACGTGGTTGCGACTGATGATGGGGTGCCGGGGATGCCGGTCAGAATTCCGGACATGAGACCACCACTCAGGCCGCCGACATAAACAGCAATCATCGTGGCGAGACCCTGGACCGGCGACATTGAAAAGGTAAAGGGCAGAACCAGCACAACCGCCATTGCGATCGTAAAGCCGGGAACCGCGCCAGCCAGCAATCCGGCTACGGTTCCGACCATCATCAGCATCATGGTGGATAGCGTGAAAAGCTCCGGTGCGGCCAGAGCCAGGTTTTCAAACATGTCAGTAAACCCTCACTAGCGTTCCTTCGGGCAGAACGACGCCCAGAGCGAGTGAGAATATTGCCCACATGCCGATTACAAATACTGCCGAGATACCGGCATGGATCCCGATTTGACGCGGAGACCAACCGCCGAGCACGCACAGGGTGAGGAACACATACAGCAACCCCCCCAACAACATGCCGAGCACAGGCATTAGATAAAGAAATCCGAAAAAGAGCAAAAAACAGATGAACGGTTTTACGTTGTCCCTCAGCCAGCCGGCGAATGAGGCGATGGTAACTGCTTCCTCGCCTGATGTTTGGGATTGAACCAGCAGAACCAGTGAGAGAAAGCCGAGCGGAACCAGAATAATTCTTGGCCAGGTCCAGGACGCCAATTGTCCGAACATTGGTTCCGGCAAGGAATAGGTCGCGGCGTAAATCACGGTAACAAGAACAAGAAAAAACAGAGCGACAAAGAAGTCACGATTTAGCGTCATGATACGCCTCTAATTCGAAATGGCCCGCGCCGGGGTGCAGCGCGGGCCCGGAAACTTACTGGAAGCGTCCGACTTTTAGCTCTTTTGCAGCGTCAAGAAAATCACCTTCTGTGTCTTTCCACCAGGTCTGGTACTCGTCAGGTCCAAGATAGACAACTGAAGTGCCCTTTGCGGCCTGCTCGGCGACAAACCCTTCGTCCTCAGTCGGTCCCTTGAAGACCTCAGCCCAGTAGTCGACAATTTCCTTCGGGGTTCCCTTAGGCAGCATGATGCCCCGGGTGAGTGAATAGTTCATGTCGACACCCAATTCCTTGAGGGTCGGTACATCGGGGATCAAGTCGCTACGCTCATCTGCGGCAATTGCAAACGCCTTCAGTGCGCCATCATCCCGCTGGGTCCGCGCGGCAGCCATGTTGATGCCACCCAAATCAATCGAGCCGTTCAACAGGCCGGTGATACGGCCAGCCGTACCGCCCTGAAACGGAACATATTGAAAGTCCGTGCCGGTCTTGGCGCCCAGCATGATCCACAGGAAGTGGCTCGTGGCGCCCATGGAAACACCAGTGGGTATGCCACCCGGATTGGCCTTGGCCGCGGCAAGCATGCCTTCGAGATCGTCATACTCGACATGACCACCGGCGCCGATGATTTCCGGGGTGTCGGTCAGCATCGCAACTGGCTCAAACCCGTCCCAGCTGAAATCAGTGACACCGTTGATGTAATTGACTACCAGATGCTGGTGGATCGCAAACAGTGTACATCCATCCGGCTTTGCCGCATGGGCTTCCTTGGCGCCAGCACCGCCGCCCTGGCCAGGCATGGTGACGACCTTGATTTTTGTCGGCGCATCGGAAGCTTCGATTGCCTTTTCGAAGATCCCGAAGATTACGGCTGTTCCGCCGCCTGGACCCCATGGGACAATCAGTTTGGCGGTAGAGCAGGGCAGCTCCACTGCTGCCTGTGCCGGTGTTGCTGAAACAGCAAAAATGGATGCAATTCCAGCAAGCATTCCCTTTACGGCTAATGCATTGAGTTTCATATGTTCCTCCCTTTTGAAGCCTTTTGGTAATTTACATATTTCGTTTCGTGCGGAATTTTCCTTCACAAACTGCCGAATTTTATCAACCCAGTTTAATGGCAATCAACGCAAAAAATCGATATTCTTTTTATTAGTATCCACTATAATAAACAATCCCATGTTGACGGAACACATTATCCCGTTTACCGAACAATATATGAGAATATGGATTACCGGGTGATCTGAAATGGAAGCAAATCTGTTGTCAGATATGGCGGTATTTGCCGCTGTTGTTGAACAGAACGGTTTTTCGGCGGCAGCCGAGAACCTGCAAATGTCGAAGTCCAACGTAAGCAGACGCATTGGCCAGCTTGAAGACAGGCTGGGTGTCACGCTGATGCATCGCACTACCCGGCGGCTCACACTGACGGAAAGTGGCCGGGTATATTATGAGCATTGTGCACGGCTAGTCTCCGAGGCGGAGGACGCCGATCAGGCAATCCGCGAAATCCACTCCCGTCCGAGCGGGGTCCTTAATGTCAGCCTGCCGGAAACGTTGGGACGGGCATTTATTCTGCCTCTGCTTCCGGAATTCATGAAGGAATTCCCCGAAGTCCGCCTGAATCTCACGATCACCAGCCGAAAGGTCGATTTTCGCGAGGATCGTTGCGATGTGGCAGTAAGGAAAGGCGCGATCGACGATGACTCCCTGTGCGCGGTCTCGCTGGGCTGTTCCATTCAGTATATCTACGCCAGCCCGAGATATCTCGCATCGGCGTCCCAATTAAGCAGGCCTGAGCACATAGTCGACCATGCTTACCTTGCCGGCGGCATTACCCTCGGTCCGACGGAATTGGTCCTCTACAATGACAATCAGGCTATCGAAATGCGGGTCAAGCCGCGGTTGTCCGTAAAGGATCATGAAGCCTTGCTGATGATGACACTCGCCGATCTGGGCCTGGCCTTGCTGCCAGTCTGGATGGCACATCCGCATGTTGAACGCGGAGAGTTGCAGCAAGTGCTGGTTGGATATTCCGGTCCGTCCGTTGACTTCAACGTGGTGTTTCAACCGCATCGGGGAATGGCACCAAATCTGCGGGTATTCGTCGATTTCCTGAAGTCGAAATTCAGGCTCAATCGGCCTTGGGAGCAGGATTCCAATGTGGTGAAGATACTAAGAGCAGGAAATTATTGATATTTATGGTCCTGCGGTCGTCGCCTAGCTGTTCCAGGAATTAATCGGGCATCCGAAAATCCGGTTCCGCCTTTCCGTTGAAAGGACCTTTCACCAGAAAGGTAAAACCCGCTTCTGGATCAGCAGCGAGTTGAGCATCTGAATAGCCTTCAAAAGCTGTTGTCACCAGCATTGTGTCCAGGTTTTCGCCGACGAAGACCGGACAACTTGGCTGGGCAGCCGGAACTTCAATGCTCTTCAATAGCGTACCGTCGGGCGAAAAACAGTTCACTGCGCTGCCGCCCCAGCAGGCGTTCCACAAGTTACCATCTGCATCAGTAACTGATCCATCAAACCCACCGCCCGTTGGCAAGTCGCTTCCTTTCAAAAATGGCTCCGGTTCACCACGCGGCATGCCATCTAGCGGGTTAAGTGCCACCCGCCAAACAGTGTTTATTTTTGTATCTGTAAAATATCCCGTTTGACCGTCTGGCGAAAAACAGATCGAATTTGGGATTGTAATCTCACGATACAGCGAACGAATCTCTGCTCCGTCGAACCAATAGATGGAACCAGCCTTGTCTTCGGCCGCCTTGCCCATGGTCCCGATCCATAAGCGACCCGATGGATGAACCCGGCCGTCATTCGAGCGCGTATTCCGGTTGTCCGCCTCAAGCTCGGCGATGCGTTTCAATTGGCCGTTAGAGATCTGGCGAACATAGAATCCGTCTTCGGTCGCAATTAACTGGCGCTCACCGTCAATTCGGGCAATGACAGATCCCATGCACGGCAGTTCATGGACCACAGACACGCTTGTATCAAACCGGTATTCATGAAGTTTCCCAGCCAGGATGTTAAACCACCAGGCGGTATTGGTATGTGGGTCGTAAGTGGGACCCTCGCCAAGATCACATCGTTCAGCCGGCAGTTTGCTGATGTCCAGATTGGTACTCATCATGAAAATCTCCAATACGTCATTCACGTGCACGAAAATGGCGAGTTGAATTGAGCAATTTCTTTGCGCCGGAAGTCAAGCGCAGTGTCCGACAGACCTTGTAACAAACCAGACTTCATCGGTAATAGAAAAGAAACAGATTCTTCTTCAGGTGAAATTTGGGAGCAACATTGATGGCGAATGCAACGAAACGATTGTCCGGCAAACGCGCCTTGATCACCGGGGCGGCGGGCGGCATTGCCCAGGCAACCGCAAGACACTTCGCCGAAGAAGGTGCCTCCCTCTTGCTGACGGATCTCGACCCGGCTGGCCTGGAACCAATCGTCGAAGAATTACAGGTCAAAGGCGCCACTGTGCTGGCTGTCGGGGCAGATATGACCAATCGGACGGAAGTGGATGACCTTGTCCGAAAAGGTCAGGAGGACCTTGGCGGGTTGGATATCCTTGTTACCTGCGCCGGCGGCTATAACGCTTATGCGAACTTTGAAGACATCGACGAGGACGACTGGGATCGCACCATCGAGCTCAATCTGAAGACGGTCTATCTTTGCTGCAGCGCGATCATTCCGCTGATGAAACAGGCAGGTTGGGGTCGGATAATCAATCTTGGCTCACTTGCAGGTCGAAGCACCAGCGCAGGTTCCTCGCCAGCACATTATGCCACAGCAAAAGCGGGCGTTTCGATGATGACCCAATATATTGCCAAGGACGTCGCGCCATTTGGCATTACCGCCAACACCGTCGCTCCCGGAACGACCATCACGCCGCGGGTACGAAATGTGCTGACACCGGAAAAAGAATCTCAATTTGTTGCGCGGACGCCTGTCGGTCGCCTTGCCGAACCTGATGATATCGCCGGTGTCATCACCTTCCTTGCCAGCGATGACAGTCGTTACGTCACTGGTGCCACGCTCGATGTTAATGGTGGCCGGCTGATGCTGACGTGAGAACTTGTGAGTTCTAGCTCTTTCCGTCGATATAAGCGGCGAAGGCCTCCTCGTAATCCGGGTGCCATCGGCTCAGGGCAGGGCGGTTTTCGATAATGTCACCCATTGCCCAGGCCATTCGCTTCTCGTCAAGATCACGCGCTACGTCGTTGTCCGGGCAGAGAATATAGAAATCGCCGCGATTCATGCTTTCAATGAAGAAATCTGCCGTCTGTTCCGCCGTCCAGGCCGCAGCGGGCTTCTCGGAAAGACCTGTTATTCCTGTGAAAACGAAGCCTGGGATAAGCAGATGGGCCGTTAGTTTGCATCCTTCGGTATTACGAAATTCATGGGCAAGCGCCTCGGTATAAGCTTTGAGCGCGGCCTTCGAGACATTGTATGCCGGATTTCCAGGCGGTGTCGTAATTCCCTGTTTCGATCCGGTGTTGATGATCGCGCCCGGTTTCCCACGGGAAATCATTCCGGGGGCAAAAACCTGTACACCGTTCAACGGACCCTTGAAATTGACATCAAGTATCGCTTGCCAGACCTCTGTCGGACCGAGGCAGTTGGAACGCCCGCCAATACCGGCATTGTTCATCAATATATCCGTTCCGCCGAAGCGTTCAGTGACCTGGGACTCCAGCGCTTCGATCTGTGAGCGATCCGAAACGTCAACGGCAGCGGTCATGACGTCGGTAGCGCCTGCAGCACGAGCTGCATCTTCGGCGGCAGCCAATTTGCCTTCATCACGATCGACGACGACCACGCGCATGCCCATGCCGGCAAATCGGATCGCAGATGCAAGGCCTATGCCCGAAGCACCGCCGGTAATCACGGCAACAGAATC
>JBCCEP010000195.1:0-7578 GCA_039030215.1 Pseudomonadota bacterium | reverse complement strand
TGGCGGCCAGCGGTGATCTCAAAGGCCAGGCTATCGTCGATCCTGGGTCGGCAATAGTTCTGCTCAAGTGCAAGCGTTGCCAATGCCTGGGAAACATCGAACAGCGCAAGGGCATCGGCTGCAGACGAGATCGGGGCGGAATTTTCGACGATCTGTTTGAGCAGGCGATCAAATATATCCTGTTCGATTGCAAGGGCACGCCCGGCCGCATTTGCTATTTTCGTCTCCGTCTCGGCAAGCTCAGTGGTTGTAAAACGCATCGTGTTTGCAAGTGTTTGCCGGTGTATAAAGCGACCTTTGGATGGATCTTCCGTCAGAGGCCCGGAATTGAGCGCTGTGACCTCAATGAAATAGCCGAGGACATTGTTGAAACGGATCTTGAGTGACTTCACGCCGGTTTCTTCGGCATATTGCGCCTGCATGCCGGCGATCACCCGGCGGCTTTCGTCACGTAGCGCGCGAAATTCGTCCAACTCCTGATCGTAATCCTGCCGGACAAAACCGCCGTCCCGACGCAGAATCGGCAATTCATCGGCGAGTGCGCGGTCAAGCTCATCGATCAAGGGGACCGGTACTGCCGCCAAATGGCGCGCAGCGAGTTCCAGTTCGACAGGCAATGCACCGTTTGACGGATCCTTTTCGATAAGCCGGGTGAATTGTGCTGCAAGTTTCAGCCCGGCACAGATTGCTGCCATATCGCGCGGACCACCACGGTTGAGCGCCAGGCGCGAAAATGCCCGCTGGATATCGGGGCAGGACTTCAACTGCTGGCTCAGCCGATCCAGGAGCTCGGATTGTTCCATCATGAAACCGACCGAATCGAGACGTTCAACAATCCGGTCCGGTACCGCCAACGGGTTCATCAGGCGCTGCCCCAGCAATCTGGCGCCAGCGCCAGTAACGGTTTTATCGATCGCCCTGAGCAGGCTACCATTACGCTCGCCGCTCATCGTCCGGGTCAGTTCAAGATTTGCCCGCGTCGCCGCATCAATAAACAGCGATTGGGAAGCTTCCTCTCTAACCGGTTTCTGCAGAACCGGCCGTTCGCCAAGCTGGGTCTTTTCCAGATAGGCAAGCAGCGCGCCAGCAGCAGCCGTCTCGGCGCGGGTGAACTGACCAAAACTCTCAAGCGTCTTGATCTTGAAATGACCCTTGAGCCGCTCTGCTGCTGCGGCACTGTCAAATGCTGTCTGCGGTTGTACCGAGATTGCGATCCCACCTTGATCGAGAAGTTCACGAAACTGCTGATCGGAATAAAGCTTGTCAGAAACGATGATCTCGCTCGGTTCGATGCGGGCAATGTCGGCATTAAGTGAATTGCGGGCGGTTGCGCAGATGAAGAAGGCCCCCGTCGACAAGTCGATCCAGGACAGTGCCAGTTCCTGCGAACCCTCACCCAGCCGGACCCTGGCAAGTGCTGCCAGAAAATTGGAACGAACCGGATCAAGAAGCTTGTCCTCGGTTATCGTGCCGGGTGTAACCAGACGCGTGACATCGCGGCGGACGACTGCCTTGGAACCGCGTTTTTTTGCTTCGGCGGGATCTTCGGTCTGTTCGCAAACGGCCACCTTGTGCCCTAGTGAAATCAGTTTGTGTAAATAGTCCTCTGCGGCGTGGACCGGTACGCCACACATGGGGATATCCTCGCCCAGATGCTTGCCGCGTTTGGTCAGGGTGATGCCGAGCGCGCGCGAAGCTGTTTCTGCATCGTCAAAGAACAACTCATAGAAATCGCCCATCCGGTAAAACAGCAACATGTGCGGATTAGCGGATTTGATCTCGATATATTGCTCCATCATCGGCGTTAGCCGGTGAGCCGATTTTGTATCCGTCGTATTCAAGTGACCCGTCAAATATCCCAAAATCAATCAATGCAGGCGAAAATGATGCGCTTCCCAAGGGCACGATTACGGAATGATCGCACAAAGGCAAGCTGATTGGGCGGTGGCCAGCCATTGCTGTTGGAAATCTCCACAGAACATGCCATGAATTTGCATCAATCAGGCAAACTTTCATCGGATTGCCAGAAATCAAACATCGCAGACCGGTAGCAAACCGGCGGGATACGGGAACAGTAAAATATGCCAGCAACCGACAAATCGGCCAAATCGGGACCCATGGTCTCGGACCAGGAGGCCCTGGAATTTCATGCCCAGGGGCGGCCCGGCAAACTCGAGATCATTCCAACCAAGCCGATGGCGACCCAACGGGATTTGTCGCTGGCCTATTCGCCCGGCGTCGCCGTGCCGGTGCAGGCGATTGCCGAAAATTCCGATCTTGCCTTTGACTATACGACGCGGGGAAACATGGTCGCCGTGATCACCAACGGCACGGCGATCCTGGGACTAGGCAATCTCGGCGCGCTTGCCTCGAAGCCGGTGATGGAAGGTAAGTCCGTCCTATTCAAGCGCTTTGCTGATGTAGATTCGGTCGATCTGGAGGTCGATACTGCCGATATTGATGCCTTTATAAATTCGGTGCGATATCTGGGACCTTCCTTTGGCGGCATCAATCTTGAAGATATCAAGGCGCCGGATTGTTTCATAATCGAACAGTCGCTGCGCGAGATGATGGACATTCCGGTCTTTCATGACGATCAGCATGGTACTGCAATAATCGCGACAGCGGGTCTGCTTAACGCCATGGAGCTTACCGGGCGTGATCTTTCCAACACCAAACTGGTTTGCAATGGCGCGGGCTCAGCGGGCATTGCCTGCGTCGAGTTGATAAAGTCGATGGGATTTGCCGCTGAAAACATTCTCCTGTGCGATACCAAAGGCCCGATCTGGAAAGGTCGTGAAGAGGGTATGAATCAATGGAAGTCGGCTCATGCAACGGAAACCGATGCACGCACGCTGGCAGAGGCAATGGATGGGGCTGACGTATTTTTCGGGCTTTCGGTCAAGGGCGCGTTGACCAATGAAATGGTCGAATCTATGGCGGACAATCCGGTGATCTTTGCAATGGCCAATCCCGATCCTGAAATCACACCCCAGGAGGTGGCTGCAATCCGCAATGATGCGATCATGGCGACCGGCAGATCTGACTATCCCAATCAGGTCAACAATGTCCTCGGATTTCCCTATATTTTTCGCGGCGCGCTGGATGTACAGGCCACCACGATCAATGACGAGATGAAAATTGCTGCAGCACAGGCCCTGGCCGATCTTGCACGCGAGGATGTTCCTGACGAAGTAGCCAATGCCTATCGGGGCAATCGTCTGAAATTCGGTCCCAAATACATCATTCCGGTGCCGTTCGATCCGCGATTGATTTCAAAAATTCCACCAGCGGTGGCCAAAGCTGCCGCAGAAAGCGGTGTTGCCAGACGGCCAATCATCGACATGGAAGCCTATGGTCAGCAATTGTCGGCACGGCGAGACCCGATTGCATCGACCCTTCAGCGCATTTACGGCCGGGTCAGACGAAACCAGAAACGGATTGTCTTTGCTGAAGGCGAAGAAGAACAGGTGATGCGGGCGGCGATCGCCTATGTGAACCAGGGTCTCGGCACGGCAATTCTTGTCGGGCGCGATGAACATCTCGAGGAGACCGCGACGCGCGCCGGAATCGATCTGAATCGTGCCCATATCGAAATCGTCAATGCGCGCCGTTCCGACAGGGGAAGGGTTTATTCCGATTTTCTGTATTCGCGATTGCAAAGAGAGGGCTATCTGTTTCGCGACTGCCAAAGAATGGTCAATACCGACCGCAACATATTCTCCGCGTGCATGGTGGCACTGAATGATGCCGACGGCATGGTCTCGGGCATTACCCGCAACTATTCGACGGTGCTAGATGATGTCCGCAAGGTCATCGACCAGAAGAAAGATCATCAGGTGATTGGCGCGACGGTTGCGATCTGCCGCGGGCGGAACCTGATTGTTGCCGATACGGCAATTACCGACATGCCGACATCCGAAGAACTGGCAAATATTGCCTGTGAAGCGGCGGGATTTGCCCGTTCGATGGGGTATGAGCCGCGCGTAGCCATGCTTGCCTATTCGACTTTTGGCCACCCTGCCGGTGAACGCTCGCAAAAAGTGCGTGAAGCGGTCGAGATGCTGGATGAACGCAAGGTCGATTTTGAATTCGACGGGGAAATGGCTGCAGATGTGGCTCTAAACCCGGAAAAGATGTCTCTCTATCCGTTTTGCCGCCTGACCGGGCCTGCCAATGTCCTGGTCATGCCGGCATTCCACTCGGCTTCCATTTCGACGATGATGCTGCAGGAACTGGGTGGATCGACCATTATCGGCCCAATTTTGGTTGGGCTGGAGAAACCGGTTCAGATCGTACGCATCGGCGCACGCGATTCTGATATTGTAAACATGGCGGCAATCAGCGCATTTCACGCCGGGTAATTGCAACTGACTAGTTCAGCGTTTGTGCGGTTGTCGTGGAATGGCGACCGGCATCGGCGCCATAATAATTGACATAACGTGGGTTCAGGCGAGAAACCGGCAAGATTATCAAAACATCGGTCGTATTGAAGCGCTGATCGATGACCGAATCGCGTCCAATCCAGGCACCAAGACGCAAATAACCCTTGATCAGGGGCGGCAGGCCAGCAAGAGCACGTCTCGAACTTGCAGTGGATTGCCTGGTCAAATCGACTTGGGCCGCCCTGCCGGGAATTGCGCGGACATCCCAGTCGGGGTCCGGTGCCGCATTTTCACGAAGAAATGCGAGCTGATCGGCATGTTGTTGCGGATCGGATCCAGCAAAAGACGCGCAACCAAACATGACATCAACACCATGGCGCAGAACATAGGCCCAGGTGCCGGCCCAAAGCAGCTCTATTGTGCGCTTGTTGCGCCAGGGTTCCAAAATGCAGGATCGTCCAAGTTCGAGAAATTCAAGGGAGCTGTGCCGCTCCAACAATGTGGCAATGTCGAACTCCGACTGGGTATAAAGCGAAGTTGATCTGGCCCGCGCGACACTTGCCCGGAGCAGCCGGTAAGTTCCGACCAGCTTCTCGCGACCGTCGACCCTGTCCGTTACGATCAGATGATCACAAATGGCATCCCAGCGGTCGATATCCCGACGGCGAAGCGAGGTAAAGACACCAGCTTTCGCATCCATCTCGCGATAGAACACCGAGTAACGCAAGGACTGGGCAGCCCGAATCTCGGAGGCATTTCTGGCGAGGCGTACTGACATGGTGCCCAGCCTGCCCAGAAGTTCATTTTCTGATGAACTCGGGTCGGAAACTCTCAGCTGTTGCCTTAAGAACATTCCGCGTCAAACCCTCCCATGCCAAGGACCAAAACGGGTAGTGATATGCATTCAAGATCCGCGCAAGCTTATCTTATGATTATGCAAAGATATTGTGACACTAAGCAAGGGCAGTTACCGGACGTCGTCCAATTGTCCAATAACCATGTTATCTGTCTTGTCGAAATCAGCAGGTTCGCAATTCTGCAATCAACGCATTGGCGTCTATCGGTTTGGTGACAAAACCATCACTACCTGCCTGGTTACTCTGACGTCTTGAACTTGCCTGTTCATCGGCGGTAAGCGTCAGAATTCTGGTTGGCGCGAGGTTTGAGGATTTTTCGATTTTCCTGATTGCGCGGATTGCGTCGGTTCCATCCATTTCGGGCATGTGCAGATCCATCAGCACGAGATCAAATCTCTGGTTTTGCGAAACCATGCGCCTAAATTCGGCCACCGCATCGCGCCCATTTGTGACATGGGTCGTTTTTTGACCTGCCTTGCGCAGGATGGATTTGACCAGAAGTGCATTTATTTCATTGTCTTCGGCCAAGAGGATACGTTTCGCGGCAATATTCTCGCCAGGCTTGATCAGCGGGCCCTTCCAGTCTGCCGATTTCCTGCTTTCGTTCGTTTCCGAAAGACGCTCACCCAGAACTCTGATAAGGGAACTGTTGCGAACGGGGCGAACGAGATAGCCGTCAAACCCCGAAGCCAGGTAGTCTTTAAGCTTGGCACGGCTGTCCGGACGTACCAGGACGATGGAGAAAAGCTGGGTTACCGAATTGTCTTTGATGCGGGCCAGGGAGCGCGGCAGGTTTCTTGAGATCGCAGGATCGACAACAAGTGTATCAAATGGTCTTCCCTTCGCATTTTGCGCTTTCAGACATTTATGAGAAGCACCCAGCGTCCGGGTTATCTGAGCCTTACCACCCACAGCCAGTATCGACTGGCGAATTGCCTCCGGTTCCACCGTTCCCGGCGAAACGATCAGCACGTTTCGCCCTCCAAGCGCATTGGCAGCGCTATTATCAGCGGAGCCAAGCACTTTGACGGGAAGCGTAAAACAAAATCTGGAGCCCTTGCCCTTTTCGGTTTTGAGTTCGATTACGCCGCCAAGATGTTCCACGATATGCCTGGATATCGACAACCCCAATCCGGCGCCACCGTGTCTTCGGGTGGTCGCATTATCGGCCTGCTCGAACTCTTCAAATATTCGCGCAGCGTCGGTCTTGTTCATTCCCGGTCCGGTGTCCTCAATCGAAAACTCCAGCTCTGTGCCTTTACTGCCGGGTGACGAATTGAGCGAGACCAGGACACCGCCGGTTTCGGTAAACTTGATTGCATTGCCGATTAAGTTCATCAGAACCTGTCGAACCCGTCCGCCATCAATCTCGATTTCGGAGGGAATTTCGGGCGCAATGAATGTTGCCAGGTCAATGCCCTTTTGGTGCGCGCGGGCCGACAATAACTCACAGGTTTCCTCGACAAGCTGCTGAGGACCGATCCTGGCGGGTTTTGGCTCGAAGCGGCCCGCCTCGATCAAGGTCATGTCCAGCATGTCCTCAATGAGAGCAAGCAACGCCCTTCCGGAAGAATGGACCGCGTCGTTATAGGTTGCCTGTTCAGGAGTAAGATTCGTATCGTGCAGCAAACCCGACATTCCAAGTATCCCGTTCAGCGGCGTGCGCATCTCGTGGCTTACCATTGCCAGGAAGCGGGATTTGGCACGGTTGGCCGACTCAGCCCTTTGGCGGCCGGTTTCCAATGCCTGTTCGGCGAGTTTGTGGCTGGTTATGTCACGCGCTACCGAGCGAATTGCCGCCTTGTCGGTGGACTCATCACGAATGGGAATATCGATCCACTGGAACCAGCGGGTGCCTGCCACGACCGGAAGCTCGACTTCCCTGATTGTCGCAAGGCCGGATTTTGTCTCGGTCGAAACTGCGCTCAGTATATCCTCGTTCAAAACTGTACCGATGATCGTCTGTGGTGTACCGCCCAGGACTTCGGCCAGCGGCGCATTTGCAAACAGGATTCGACCCGAGGCATCGCGATGCATGACGAGATCACCAAACGCCTCTGCCATGGAACGATACCGTTCTTCACTTTCGCGAAGCTCCCAGGTCTTGTCTTCCAACGCTTCCAGGTCACCCTGAAGCCGAAGCGCTTGCTTGCGATATCCAGCACTTGCAACATGGGCACGGATCATTCCAGCCATTGCCAACGGGAATGCCGAGACCGCAAGGAATGCATATCCGGTTGAGCTGCCGTTAACGATCAGAAAAATTGCGAGCAGCGACATTAAAACCGCTAAAATCAACAAAGCGACGGAGGATCGCGTCATATCACGAAACAAGC
>JBCCEP010000194.1:0-7585 GCA_039030215.1 Pseudomonadota bacterium | reverse complement strand
GCTGCGCCGGATGTCTCTGTTGCATCGAGCTGGATGTCGGGATAGCGCGCATTGAAGATCGGCAACCATTTGGCGACGTGATCGGCTGAATCATTGGTGCCCATATTGATGGGGCCTTCCGCCTTGGCCTTTTCAATCCATTCCTGCGGAATATCAAGCTCTGCGGCAGTCGCTGCATCTGCCTGAGCGATCAGCGCCTCGGTTATGCCGCCCTCGGCCAGAAACGCTTTCGCTTCATCGGTCATCTGGGCCTGTACGGGTGCGGAAATGGCAACGGACATTGCCAGTACGCTTGCAAATGCGGTTAGATTAAATTTTCCAAGATGCATCGAGTTCCTCCCTTTGTGCGCGATTGCCATTTTTCGTTTCCCGAACAATCATCGTGAAATGCTCTTGTTCCGGGCAAAATTGTTGGCGACCATGCGATTTTGACATCGGCACAAATGAAACGTGACACCAGACGCTCTATAAAATCAAATACGAACAATTGCGTTTTCCATAAATAAAATTATGGCTACGTGTTGATCGAATTCGGGTCTATTTCCGGGAATGAAAAGGCAAAAATCGGACAAAGAATATCGACGCAACGGAAGTGGCTTCAGCGTGTTCAAGGTTCCAGGGGCAGGCCGTTTTCTGTCAGATAGCGCCAAACCAGCTTGCCGTCCTTGACTTCGAACAATGCGGTCGACAGTCTTCGATTCTCAGAGGCCGAGGCGCGCGCGCCGGTCTGGTACTCGATATATTGAAACAGGATCAGATCCTGCCAGTTTCCCAGGAGGCGCGGCGCTTCAATGGTAATTTGAAAGTCCGGATTGACGCCGTGTGCGTTCTGTATCGAGTTCAAAAGCTCATCAAGCTTGAGCGTTACGCCCGCCGGCTGGACATTTTCAAATTCAGGATGCAGTACTTCTGCGAAGTCGGGTTCGAAACGGTCTTTGTCCAGTTCTCCACGAAACCAGGCGGCGATGAAGTCATGCAGCCGCTCGACTTCGACGCGGGCCTTCTCAAAAGCGTCCATGCGTTGTTGTTCCTTGTCTTCCAACGAGCTGACACCTGCAGCAATTGCGGCAAGTGTGAACCCATAACATGACAGAAAACCGGTGGACTTTTAAGGGTCAGTTCAGGACGCGGGGCCAGTTCGCGTTGGCATTGGTAATGCGCTCGGAATAATTCCGCTCCCAGCGATTCTGAATACCGCGGGAATAATTCAGATAGAGTTTCCCATTCACGATTTTCCAGGCCTGCGGCACCGTTGAAGCTGTATATCCCTCACTGACGGCATAGGCGCAATAACCACCATATTGCGGGGCATAGGCTCTCTGATTGGCGGCGAATGCTGCCCGGTTTGCTTCGCTGGAAAACCGCCAAGTGGCGCCCATCCAGTCATGGGTAAATTGCGGCGAACCTGCAACCGGCTTTCCTTGTTTGAAATAGGCGACAGCGTCTGTGCCGTCGATGGCGATGCCGTTATTAGCGTAAATGGCCGGTTTTTTCGCCAGTGCCACCTGCGGCAACATTGTGAGCGCCGGCAGCGACAATATGAGCGAAAGCGTGTGACGTCTTGAAACAGGCATACGATTTTTCCCGGTTTGATTACGCGTGATTTTAAACAAGGTGGGGGCGGCTAAAGCAATTGCCAGTGATTTCAAAGATAGTTGACCCCAATGTTACCGAGAGGCCGCGAACATAGCTGCAGATTTCTGGAATACGAAAAGGAATGGCAGCGCTAGCTGTTTTCCATGACCAGGTCGGCGCATCGGTCTCCCAGCATCATGGCCGGCGCGTTGGTGTTACCTGCATTGATATTCGGGACGGCAGACATGTCGCAGACGCGAAGTCCCTCCACTCCACGAACCCGCATGCGCGCATCCAGCACGGCCATGGGATCACCGTCGGCGCCCATTCTTGCCGATCCAGCTGGATGATAGTTGGTTTTGACAAATCGCTTGCAGTGACCGATCAGCGCTTCATCATCATCGCCTTCTGGTATGGCAATGCGCCGGATCTTGTCCGAAATCGGCTTTTGCCTGAGCGTGTCGACGAAGAAGCGTTGGCCCTTGATCATCTCTGCCATGTCATCCGGATGTTTGAGCAGGCCGGGCGAAACAAGCGGCATTTCGTCAGGATTTGCGGAAGCCAGCCTTACTTCGCCACGTGACTTTGGTTTTACGACGACTGTTGTGATGGTAACGCCATAATCATCATCAATGAGGTCCAGCGTATCACGATCCAGGTAGACAATGGGCACGCAGAACGCCTGTATAGTCGGTGGCTGGTCACGATGCTCCGGATTGATAAAGGCACCAGCCTCCACGCCTGCTGAGGTGACAGGTCCGGAGCCAAACAGTTTGAACTGAATTCCGTTCTTCAGCATCCGCCAGCCATCACCCTGCTTGTAATATCCGTAGGGACCGTTGGCGATTGCGGTTATCGGCACCTCGGGGTGATCGATCAAATTCTGGCCGACGCCGGGTAATTCGACCAGGCAGTCAATCCCGGTCTCTGTCAGATGATCAGCTGGGCCGATGCCTGAGAGCATTAGTATTTTCGGCGAGACCAGCGCGCCTGCGCTCAGAATGATTTCGCCACTACAATGGACGGTATGAAGATTTCCGGACTTGTCCTTGTATTCGACGCCGATCGCACGATCCTTTTCTAGGATGATGCGTTGGACGGCCGATTGTAGTCTGACCTCCAGGCGCGGATCATTTTTCAGCGGTTCGACATAGGCATAGGCAGCCGAGCTGCGTTTGCCGTGGCGGTTCATGAATTGATAGAAGCCTACACCGCGCTGCGAGGGGCCATTGAAATCAGTATTGAACGGTTCGCCCTGGGCCTGGACCGATTGAACGAACCAGCGCGAGAATTCGTTTACGTGGCCGGGATCGGAAACCAGCATCGGACCGCCAATGCCATGCAGTTCGTTGTTCAGACGATTGTTGGATTCCATTCCGCGAAAGTGCGGCAAGACATCTGCCCAGGACCAGCCGACCCGGTCATTATTGCCGCGAAGCACTTCGTCCCATTCGTCATAGTCTGCGGGGCGGCCACGCATATAGACCTGCGCATTCACCGATGATCCGCCGCCCAGGACATTTCCCTGCGGAATGTCATGGACCCGGCCATCGAGATGGGCCTGCGGCGTGGTCTGGTGATAACGCATATATTTGGAGCCGTTGATCATCTTGAAGATGCCGGGCGGCATGTCCAGAAGCGGATGATGATGGGAATATCCGGCCTCCAGTATCAGGACCCGTGCGCCGCCGTCAGAAACCAGTCTCGCGCCGGCAACACAACCGGCAGAGCCGCCGCCAATAACGATATGATCGAACTCCTCCGCCATAGTCAAATACTAATAATTATTATTCTTTTTCGGCGGGCCAATCGAATCACGTTCGACCAGTTCGCATTCCAGCTTGGTCAGCGGATGGCGTTGATTTTGTCCAACGGGACCGTGAAACAATTGTTCGATCACCCATCTTCCCATGGCCCGGCTGCCCAGATTCAGTGACGTCAATGGCGGGGAGAGATGCCGGGCAACTTCGTCATCATCGAAACCGATAACCGACATGTCCTTGGCGATCGACAGCCCGTTTTCCTTGAGCGCCTCGTAGCAACCAATTGCCATTCGGTCGTTCTGACAGAATATTGCCGTCGGAGGATTTGAGAGCGACAACAGTTGTTGCGTACCCCGGTATCCCGAACTTGGCAGCCAATCGCCATGGACCACGAGTTCCTCGGCAAATGGCAAATCCGCATTTGCCAGGGCATTGCGATATCCCTGCAGACGCCCGCTAGCGCATTCCATGTGAAGTTCGCCTGTAATCACGCCAATACGCGTATGACCGGCGCGTATCAGCGCATTTGTTGCGGTGTGTCCACCGGCAATTTCGCCGGGAATGACGGAGGGAATGGACAAGTCGTCTGAATAGCAATTCAGCAAGAACACCGGAATTTCGGTATTTCGGAGCAAATCGGGCACCGTTACCTTGCGGGTGAAGACACAGGCATAGATGATGGCCGCAACGCCCTGGTCGAGGAAATAGGAAATTGTCTTGGGTTCGTGAACAGGGTCGTTTTGCGTTTCGGCCAAGAGCACAACATTGCCCGTCGATTTTACCGCCTGCATGATCCCGTCAAAGGCGTTTGCGCTTTCCGGGCTTGTTGCCAGATTGTCGACAATGAAGGCGATTGGGCCGCCGACATGCAGGTTTTCGGTACTCGTCCTTTCAAGGCTTGGCCTGATTGTGCCAGTCGCGCGGTAGCCGAGCTGTTCGGCGGCTTTCAGAACCCGCGCTTTGGTCGTATCCGAGATTTTTATCGCGTCGTTTCCATTCAGCACGATCGAAACAGTGGGTTGTGAACACCCAGCCGCCCGCGCGATATCCTGCATTGTCACCCGTTGCCTTCCGACAACCTTGCCGATTCCCTCCTGGTGGATTCTGTTGCTTGCCTTTTCGTTCATTCTGTCTGCCCTGATTCCATCCCGCGCCACTGTACAAATAATTAGCAGGCGATGCAATATTAGTTATTAGTTATTTATTTGTTGACAGCTAATAATTTATAAGTAATTTATTGGCTGCAGGGAGGAGGCGCTGAATCAAATGCGCCCCAAGGGACATTAAGATGCCGAGCGCAGCACAGGAATTTCAGTCCGTCAGAGAATGCACCATGTATATCAATGGTGCCTGGACCGGTTCAGCGGGAAGCGGATCGATAAACGTCGAAAATCCGGCCAATGAGCAAACCATAGCAACAATTGCCGAAGGAACTGCTGCCGACGGACGCGACGCAGTCGAAGCCGCCCACGCTGCCTATCCTGGATGGGCAGCAACGCCGGCGATCGAGCGCGCAGGGTTGGTCAACAGATTGGCTGATCTGGTTTTGGAAAGCCGGGAGCATCTCGCAGCGACCGTAACTGCCGAGCAGGGCAAGCCGATTGCCCAGGCACGGGGTGAGATCGATGCCGCCATCACATTCTTCAGATTCGCCGCAGCGAATGCCCGCCGTATCGAAGGCGATATCATCACATCGGACAATCGGGATGAGGAAATTCATGTCCGCCGTCACCCCTACGGTGTCGTTGTTGGTTTGACCGCCTGGAACTATCCAGCCGCACTTGCTGCGCGGAAGCTTGGTCCGGCGTTGGTCGCCGGCAACACATTCGTTCTTCTTTCCCATGAAAATACGCCGCTGTCGGGTCTGGCATTGGCAGAGCTGGCAGATCAGGTTGGTTTCCCGGCTGGTGTCTTCAATGTTGTCACGGGCCGGGGTCCGGTCATTGGCAACGCGATGGTCCAAAATCCTAAAACCGGATTGGTGACCATGACCGGCAGCACACGTGCAGGGCGGGAGATCTATGGCGCAGCAGCCGGAGAATTGCGGGTTCTGCGCCTGGAGCTGGGTGGAAAAGCGCCATTCATTGTCATGGAAGATGCCGATATCGACGCGGCAGTCACGGCTGCAGTTGCAGCGCGCTACACAAATTGTGGACAGATATGCACGTGCAATGAGCGGATGTATCTGCATCGCGATATTGCTGACGAGTTCCTGAATAAATTTGTTTCCGCGGCCGCGTCCCTGACCATGGGCGATCCGGCGGGCGAATTTGATCTGGGGCCGAAGATCAGCAGGTTGGAACGAGACAAGGTTGCCGCGATTGTCGACCAGAGTGTTAAAGCCGGTGCCGAGATGTTGCTGGAAGGCGGCCCTCGCGAAGACGGAGCGTTTGGCAGGGGTCATTGGTATTCACCCACGGTCTTGAAAACGTCTGGCAATGACGTTCCGGCGATGCGGGAGGAGGTATTTGGACCTGTTGCGATTGCTGCAGAGGTTGAGGACTTCGATGAGGCCATCAGTCTGGCAAACGATACGCAGTTCGGCCTGTCTGCCTATCTGTTTACCCAAGATCACCGGCGGCTTGTGCGGGCACCTTATGCATTGAAATTCGGTGAACTCTATCTCAACCGCAGCAATGGCGAGGCGGTGCAGGGGTTTCATACGGGTTGGGGGATATCAGGACTTGGGGGTGAAGACGGAAAGTACGGATTTGACGGCTACCTTCGAAAGCAGACCAGTTATCTGAACTGGGGCTGATTTGGCTGGACGGTAGCAAATTGAGTGACCTTAACCACGGAGGAAAGATATGAAACGCAGAACTATGATCGGTGCCGTCGCATTGGCATTCGCCATGTCGGTGGGAACGGCTGCAGTCGCAGAGGGTTTGCCGCCACTGGAGAAAAAGGACCGGTACAAGGTCGGCTTCCCCCAAATGGAGAGCAACAATCCCTGGAGAATTGCAGAGACCAAGTCGTTTCACGATACGGCTGAAGCCTGCAATTGGGATCTGGTCGCCACCGACGCAGCAGGATCTGCCGCCAAGCAGGTTGCTGACGTTGATTCCATGATTGCGCAAGGTATTGACATTTTGTTCCTGCCGCCGCGCGAGGAAAAGCCACTTATCCCTGCGGTGATGCGGGCAAAGGCCGCCGGCATCCCGACCTTCCTGGTTGACCGTTCGGTCGACCCGAATGTTGCGAAGGCAGGAGAGCATTACGTGGCGTTCCTGGGGTCAGACTTCATTGATCAGGGCAAGCGCGTAGCAGAGTGGACGCTTGAAAACTTCAAGGGCGACAAGGGTACTATCATCCAGTTGGAAGGCACTACCGGCTCGTCACCTGCAAACGACCGCAAGAAGGGTTTCGATGATGTCATTGCCAAGCATGACAACATGACCATTGTTGCTTCGCAGACCGGCGATTTTGCTCGTGACATGGGCCGTCAGGTCATGGAAACGCTATTGCAGGCGCATCCCGATGTGAACATTGTCTATGCCCATAACGACGAAATGGCGATTGGTGCGATCCAGGCATTGGAATTGGCAGGCCGCAAGCCTGGCGATGATGTCCTGGTGGTCTCGATCGATGGAACACGGGACGCGCTTCAGGCCATCATCGACGGCAAGATGGGTGTCACGGTTGAATCCTCGCCATTTTTCGGACCCCTGGCGTGCGAAGTAATGGCGCGTTATGCCGCTGGCGAAACAATCGAGCCCTGGGTGAAGGTCGAAGACCGTATTTTCACCAAAGAAAATGCGGCTAAACACGTTGATGAAGCGTACTAATTCACGCATCCTCCTCGGTGGGGCTGCTTCGGCGGCCCTGCCACTTACAGGATCTGTTCGATGTCAATGCCGCTGCTGACTGCAAAATCGATCGACAAGGCGTTTTCGGGCGTTGCAGCGCTTACCAGTGCCGAGCTACAGATCGAGGGTGGCGAAGTTCACGGACTGATTGGCCAAAATGGTGCCGGCAAATCCACATTGATCAAGATCATTACCGGTGTGTATCGGCGCGATGCCGGTACGGTTGAGTTCGACTGCGGTGAAGCAAGTTTTACCAATCCGCGCGAAGCCCAATCGGCCGGTATTGCCACCATCTATCAGGAACTCAACCTGGTTCCCTTGCGCAGCGTTACGGAGAATATCGTGATGGGCAACGAGCCGCGTAAATGGGGCGGCTTGATTGATTGGAAGACTGCCAACAGCCAGACGAGAAAAGTTCTTTCCGATTTCGGGCTTGATCTC
>JBCCEP010000193.1:0-7630 GCA_039030215.1 Pseudomonadota bacterium | reverse complement strand
TCTTGCGTCACGATTTTTTATAGTGTGAATGTGAGGCGCAAGGTGCGCAAGAGAACTTTGCAATTTTTTGGGTCAAGTGTGAACGGCTTGCGTCATGCTTAATGCACTCTTGCGTTCACTTGCAATAAAAAGGAATATGCGGTGCCGCCGAGACCTTGCTCATAGACCGGCAAAGTGCTGACAGTCACCTTCAACCCATATTGAAGGAACTTGTCGAGAACGGTTGCCAGATTCGCGGCGATGAGACGGTGGTCAAATCCTTACCCGCTGCAGAATCCGCGACTGAAGAGGATTGGTATACCGAATATCTGGCGCCGGTCATTTCGGTCAAACTGGTCGATGGCGTGGACGATGCCATTGCCCATATTGGCAAATATTCATCAAACCACACCGAAGCGATAATTGCGGACGATCCTGCTGCAGTTGAGCGTTTTTTTTCGGAAATTGATTCAGCCATATTGCTGCACAATGCCTCGACCCAGTTTGCCGATGGCGGCGAGTTTGGAATGGGCGCCGAGATAGGCATCGCCACTGGGAAAATGCATGCGCGTGGACCGGTTGGTGTGGAACAGTTGACCAGTTTTAAATATCAGGTCCGTGGCAATGGTCAGACCCGGCCATGAAGGAATGAATTGACCAATTCGCCTGATACCATTCGCGAAGACGATCTGAAAATACCCCATGCCGAAGCTGACATGGTCATCGGCTTGCTGGGTGGATCATTCAACCCACCGCATGAGGGGCACCTCCACATATCCGAACTGGCACTCAAACGCGCCAAACTGGATCAGGTATGGTGGATTGTAAGCCCCGGAAACCCGTTAAAGGATCACTCCGAGCTCGCAAGTCTCGGAAAAAGGCTTCGACTTTGCCATGATCTGGCGCGCCATCCCGATATCAAAATCACCGCCTTCGAGGCGCGGTTCAACGTACGCTATACCGAACACACCTTGTCAATCCTGAAAAAACGCCGCTCCCGGCTGAAATTTGTCTGGCTGATGGGGGCTGACAATCTTGCCGGCTTTCACAAATGGCGGAATTGGCAAGGAATTGCCGAAATGATGCCAATCATCGTAATTGATCGCCCGGGTTCAACGCTTTCCTACCTTTCGGCACCGGCAGCGATCGCTCTTTCCGGCTATAGGGTGGATGAAACAGACGTTTCCCGATTGGCTTACATGAAGCCGCCTGCCTGGACATTCCTGCATGGACCGCGTTCGCTTCTTTCATCAACACAGATCAGACGAAATAGACGGTAACCAATTTCGGCTGGATCGTCTTGGAATTGACATGGAATCAATGCATTATAGAAATGGGTACATATTATGTACTGTTAAGCGCAATGACTGAATCGTTTCTGTCATTGCATTCCGGGTGATAAACCCACCAACCAACTGCATAGCGAGGGTAAACGCTGACTACAGCAATGCAGACCGGGTCCGCCGCTAAGGGCAAGACCGCCAGAGATACCAAGACTGCGACTGATGCGGTTAAGGAAGTTCTCGACACAGTGATCGCAAGCCTTGAAGATTCCAAGGCAGAAGATCTTTTAAACATCAACATTCAGGGCAAATCAGCATTGGGCGACCACATGATCGTTGCATCAGGGCGTTCCCATCGTCATGTCGGTGCGATTGCTGATCATTTGTTGCGCGACCTGAAAAGCAAGGGCCTCGGTACACCAAAAACCGAGGGTCTCCAGGGTTGTGATTGGGTTCTGATCGATACAGGTGACGTTATCGTTCATATTTTCCGGCCGGAAGTTCGTGAATTCTACGGCCTTGAAAAGATGTGGATGGTGCCTGACCAGCAGGAAGTCCACTAGGCCGCGAACGACGATGCTGCTGTCTATCCACGCCATTGGCAGGCTGAAGGCCGGGCCAGAGCGTGACCTGTATGACCGGTATGCAGGTCGGTTGAAAAACGCGGGCCGCAATGTTGGCATTAGAAGATTTTCACTCCACGAACTCAATGAATCGCGATTGGATAAATCGACCGCACGCCGTGAGCAGGAAGCACAAAATATTTTGTCCGGTATCCGCGACAATGTCAGCCTGATTGCACTTGATGAAAACGGACGGGATCTCTCAAGTAACGAACTGGCGCAACATGTTCGAAAACTTCTTCTGGCCGGCACCTCGCAAGCAGCTTTTGCGATCGGGGGGCCAGATGGCCACGGAAAACAATTATTGAACAGGGCAGATTTTAAACTGCGATTCGGGTCGCTAACCTGGCCGCATCAGATCGTGAGAATAATGCTGGCCGAACAACTTTATCGTGTTGTAACGATTTTGTCAGGCCATCCATACCATCGAAATTGAGGCAATTCGGTATCAACTGTTACTAATCGCCATTACCGGAACAAATTCTAGTGCAATTTCGACCAGCATCTGATTCACTGGAAATCATTGCAGTTAGTACAGACTTTTCAGTTCAAACTGGTAATCGGACATCCGGTAACGCGATGTTGAGCGAATGCGAATGCAATTTTATCTCTGTAGAATATTGGTTTTCATCCTTCTGATCGGGGCTTTTTTCAGTTTCTCGGTCACTGAAACTGATGCGCAAAATCTGGAATCCCAGCGGGAAAAGACCGGCGAGGAATTGGCTGCGATTCGCAGTGAAATCAGCCTGTCTGAAGCCAGACGTGCTGAGCTTGCCGCCGAAATTGACCGTCTGGAAAAGGATCGTGCCAGCATAAATCGAAGTCTCATCGACACTTCGACCCGACAGAGAAGCATTGAACTACGGGTCGAGCGCTCCGGCAAAAGACTTGAGGAATTACGGGTTCAGCAAGATGACGTAAAGGCATCATTATCAACCCGAAGGGCATTGTTGTCCGAAGTTCTGGCAGCCTTGCAGCGCATGGGCCGCAAGCCGCCACCGGCTATCCTGGTGACACCGGGCGATGCCCTTTCTGCCGTCCGCTCCGCGATATTGCTCGGCGCTGTGGTTCCCGAAATCCGGGCGGAAACAGAGGTACTTTTCGTAGAGCTGACTGAACTTCAGCGGATCGGAATTGATATTGAAAATCAAAGGTCTAACCTGTTCTCAGATCTTCGCGAACTTGCCGAGGAAGAAGAGCGTCTGGCACTGCTGTTGACCGAGAAAAAATCGCTGACAAACGACGCCCGCCAGGAGCTTGCCCGACAAGGCGCAAAGGCTGCGAACCTTGCCGCCCAAGCGAGTAATCTGAGCAGATTGATCGAAACACTCGAACAGGAAATCACTGCGGTCCGCGAGGCTTCCGCTGCTGCCAGAGCAGCTGAAGCAAAACGGATTGCGGAGGCTGAAAAGCGTGTTGCAGGAACCCCCGGCAAGGAATTGGGACCGGATTTTTCGGATACGTCCCGTATTGCACCGGCCGTGGAGTTCGCGAAGGCCAAGGGTCTGTTACCAAAGCCTGCAGGGGGGGTGGAAATTCGTTCATTTGGTAGTAAAAATGCACTCGGTGAAAAATCGTCAGGCATCTCAATTGCGACTAGAATTAATGCCAGAATTGTTTCACCAGCGGACGGTTGGGTGGTATATGCCGGTCCCTTCCGTTCTTACGGTCAGCTATTGATCCTTAATGCCGGCAGCGGTTATCATGTAATCCTGGCAGGCATGCAGGAGATCGATGTACAACTCGGTCAATTCGTGCTGGCTGGAGAACCTGTGGCAGTGATGGGTGCACGCAGGGTCGCTAGTGCCGAAGCAGTAGGTATAGAAACTTCGCGACCAGTGCTCTATGTCGAGTTTCGTAAGGATACAACTTCAATAGATCCGTCCCCATGGTGGGCGGATTCAAGCTCAAAGAGAGTCACGGATGATTCGTAAACTAACCCTCTTATTTGCAGGATTTCTGATTGGAACGACTGCGGGAATTGTATTGGTAACCGGCATAAGCCCCACCGGCGCGGCAAATGCCGCTGGCACGGCTACCTATCGTAACCTCAGCATCTTTGGCGACATTTTCGAGCGCGTTCGCGGTCAATATGTCACCGAACCCGATGAGGAGAAACTGATCGAAAGCGCGATCGGCGGCATGCTGACATCGCTTGATCCGCATTCTTCCTATCTGAACGCCAAGGCCTTTTCCGACATGCGTGTCCAGACGCGCGGAGAATTTGGCGGGCTGGGTATTGAAGTCACCATGGAAAAGGAACTGATCAAGGTCGTTTCTCCAATTGACGATACCCCGGCATCAAAGGCTGGCGTATTGGCAGGTGATCTTATTTCAAAGATCGACGGCGAAAACGTGAGGGGCCTTTCCCTTCAGGACGCAGTCGAGAAAATGCGCGGGCCGGTCAAGACGCCTATTGTCCTTACCATTCTTCGTGAAGGCGCTGACAAACCGATCGAGATTACGATCATCCGTGATGTGATCCGCGTAAAAGCGGTAAAACAGCGCATCGAAGGTGAAGACGTCGGTTACATCAAGATCACAAGCTTCACCGAGCAGACCCATGACAATCTGGAAGTCGCGATCAAGAAGATTCGCGAAGATGCCGGTGATGACAAGATCAAGGGATACATTCTCGATCTTCGTCTCAATCCAGGTGGATTGCTGGATCAGGCAGTGAGCGTCTCGGATACCTTCCTGGATCGCGGCGAAATCGTTTCGACCCGCGGTCGTAACGACAGCGAGACCCGGCGCTATTCAGCCCGTCCAGGCGATCTGACCGGCGGTAAACCGGTGATCGTGTTAATGAACGGCGGCTCGGCCAGCGCTTCCGAAATTGTTGCCGGTGCCTTGCAGGACCACAGACGCGCAACCGTTCTGGGAACGCAATCCTTTGGCAAGGGTTCTGTTCAGACCATCATCCCCCTGGGCGCAAATGGAGCGCTTCGGCTAACCACAGCGCTATATTACACCCCGTCGGGAACGTCGATCCAGGCAAAGGGCATCACGCCGGATATCAAGATCGAACAGCCACTTCCCGATGAGTTGAAAGGCCGGGTAGAAGCCAGAGGTGAATCCGAGCTTCGTGGCCACATTACCGGCCAGGAAGAAGACGATGAGGGTTCAGGCTCCATCGCCTACGTACCGCCTGAAGCCAAGGATGACATTCAGCTCAACCACGCGCTTGATCTCATTCGCGGTGTGAAGGTATCAGAGGCCTATCCGCCAAATCCGGAAAAGGCACTGCCGAACTGATATAATACGTAACGAATCTGATATATAAAAACCGGGAAGTGATTCTTCCCGGTTTTTTGTTTGCAAACCCGATATTTTTACAGGAATAGCTGGCACCCATGTCCGACGACTTGACCAGGCCCCTGGGGGTCAAGGAAGACAGGCCTAGAAACAAACGCTCGCTTGCCGTGCCGATCTCCTTGGTCCTGGCGCTTATTCTTGTTTCTACAGGCGCATTTGCCTGGATTTATCTCAAACCGCAATTGGTGGAAATTGCCCTGGAAAACGGCAATGCTGTTGATGAGTCCGTCAAGGTCGGATCGATCGAATTGCGGTCTACTACGGAAGAAAAAAGTTCGACAACATCACCTGGGACAAGCGAGGGTAACATTGAGGCTGGGCCGGCCACAATCATGCCCGCAGAGCCAACCGGCGCGATGATGCCCAAAACCCCGCTTCCTCCGTTGCGGCGGCAGGAAATCGGCCTCGTTCATCTACCAGATCCGGAATTGGCGGAACGGGTTGGAAATGCAGTCCTGCCCAAGCGCTCAGATGACAATTTGCGGCCGATGGATGTCTACTCACGACCTCCGGCAACCGAAGGAAATTTCGGGGTTGCGCGTATCGTTTTGATTGTGGGCGGCTTGGGTATCAGCCAGACCGGCACCCAACAGGCAATCAAGCGGCTCCCGCCGAGCGTGACGCTTGCATTTGCACCTTATGGAAACAGCTTGGGCCGATGGATGCAGACCGCACGCAAGGCAGGCCATGAGATTTTGCTTCAATTGCCGATGGAGCCCTTTGACTACCCGTCGAACAATCCCGGCAAACACACGCTTCGAACCGATCTCGACGCGACGGCAAACACCGAGAACCTGAACTGGCTGCTCGCCAGAACAACCAACTATGTTGGTGTGATCGGGTTTTTGGGTGGCAAGTTCATCACCAGTGAGACCTCGCTCAAACCGGTTTTTGATCAACTTGCCCGTAGGGGCCTGCTGTTCGTCGACGATGGCAGCGTCAAGAATTCCCTTGCTGACAGAACCGCACAAGCTTCCCTGCTGCCATTTACCCGGGCAGACATGCACATTGATACGATCAGGGACCGTGCGAAAATCAAGGCCAGACTGGAAGAACTGGCACAGACAGCACAACGAACCGGCTTGGCTGTCGGCTATGCCAATGCCTTTCCTGAATCAGTGGACATGATTTCTGCCTTTGTTCATAGTTCCGCTGCCAGCGAAATTGAATTCACACCGGTTTCGGCAATCGTTAGTGATCCCGAGAGGAAATAGCCATGCCGAAAAAAGCAGCAGACTTGCCCTATCGACCATGTGTCGGGGTAATGCTGCTCAACGGGGATGGCCAGATTTGGCTGGGCCGCCGCATCGATCAAAACAAGGATGATCCCGAGGGAGACGGGAAATGGTGGCAAATGCCCCAGGGTGGAATTGATGACGGTGAAGATCCCAGACAGGCCGCATTTCGCGAGCTAACCGAGGAAACTGGTGTCAAATCGGCTGAACTGATCGGTGAAATAGATGATTGGCTGAATTACGATCTGCCGGATCATCTGGTCGGAAAAGCCTGGAAAGGCCGTTATCGCGGCCAGAAGCAACGCTGGTTCGCCTTCCGCTTTACCGGCAACGAGAGCGAGATCGACATCTCTGGCACCGGACATAAAGCTGAGTTTGACGCCTGGAAATGGGCGGATATTGACGAGCTTCCGGATTTGATCGTGAATTTCAAACGGGAGGTTTACATGCAGGTCATCAACCGGTTCAATTATCTGGCCGGTACGTCAGAATCTGGATAAGGTCATAGTGGAGACGAGAACAGATACAAATTCTTGAAAGAGGAACCATGTAAATGTTCTGTGAAAAGCTTGTTGTAAGAAGCTCAAAATCAGCCGACATGGATGAAATTGCTGCGCTTCACCGCGATGGATACGGACGCGAAAACGAAGCGGACATTGCGCTAATGATGCTCTATTCGGACACGCCGACCCTCTCCCTGGTTGCGGATTGCGACAGTGGCGTTATCGGCCACATTCTGTTGACGGAAATTCAGGCGCCCGTGAAAGCGATGATGCTTTCCCCACTGGCTGTTAACGGTAAATTTCGGGAACTACAGGTGGGTTCTACCCTGGTTCGCCATGCACTAAAATCCGCTGCTAAACGAAAATTTGAAGCAATATTCGTTCCCGGTGACCCGCTTTTTTACGAACGCTTTGGATTTTCCTCAGCCAGTGCAGATGCATTTTCCGTCAAATGGAAAGGCCCACGCTTCCTGGCAGTCGAGCTCAAAGATAATGCGCTCAGCTCAAAAAAGGGAAAAATCGAGGTTCCCGAAGCGTTTTCAGGGTTGTAGTCCTTTGAAATGCAGAGCGCTCAAAAAGCTCAGTTGACGGAGACGCCTTTCTCCAGGGTGAGCAGATGCTGCAGATATTCTTCTGCAGCAGCTCGCAGTGCAGGATCTGAAGCATCCTCAACATCTTCACGTGCATTCTTG
>JBCCEP010000192.1:0-7683 GCA_039030215.1 Pseudomonadota bacterium | reverse complement strand
ATGCCGGTCTTGGTGTCGGCTTGTTCATCTTTCTGAACTGGTTTTACAAGACCCGTTTCGGCGCGGCGATCAACGCGATACGCGATGATGAGGAAAAGGCCGAGGCAATGGGCATACATACCCTGCGCTACAAGCTTATCACCTGGTCGATCAGTGCATTTTTCATTGGCGTTGCAGGTGCGATTTCGGCTTTTCAGTTGATCCACTTTGAACCGCTGGAAACTGCCTATCAGACAATCAACCTCGGTATCTTCATGGTGGTCTGCGTCCTGTTGGGCGGAAAGGGTACGCTCTGGGGGCCGGTGATCGGCGCTTTCATGTTCCATGTCTTCAAGGAGGTCACATGGAACTACTTCCTGGGTTGGCAATGGGTCGCACTTGGCGCGCTTATTGTTGTCATCGTGGTCTTCTTCCAGGACGGATTGATGGGATACCTGCAAACCCGCTTCCCTGAATGGTTCGGCATCAAGGTAGTCGACAAGGATGAAGAAGAAATCATAGCGGAGCCAGCCGAATGAGCAGCATTATCGAGATAGCTGGCGTTTCCAAGTCCTTCGGCGGTGTGAAGGCCAATACGGATATTTCGCTAACCGTCGAAGAAGGTGGAATTACCGGTCTTATCGGCCCCAATGGTTCCGGCAAGACAACACTCTTCAATTCGATTGTTGGCTACCATCCCATTGATGGCGGTTCGATCAAATTCGAGGGGCAGGAAATCAGCAAATTGCTGGTGCCGGAGATTGCACGACTGGGGTTATTGCGAACGTTCCAGCAGACCCGGATCTACAGTGCGATGAACTGCATGGAAAACATGCTGATTTCGATACCGCACCGCAAGCTGACCTTGCGCGATGCCTTCCGGAAAAATACGGACGATGACAAGGACAAGGCGGAACACTTGCTGGAGTTTGTAGGGCTGTCTGAAAAGCGGTTTCTCAGGGCAGGGAGCCTGTCATTTGGCCAGCAAAAACTTCTCGAATTCGCCATGGCATTGATGAATGAGCCAACGGTTCTGTTACTCGACGAACCTACGGCGGGCATTAATCCGACGCTGATCAATGGGTTGATCGATCGTCTCTTGCGCGCGAATTCGGAATTCGGCATCACCCTGTTTATCATCGAGCACAATATGCGTGTGATCATGAACATGGCTGAGGAAATCTACTGCCTGGCTCATGGGGAGTTGCTTGCCTCCGGATCGCCTGCGGAAATTCAAAGTGACCAGCGGGTCGTAGACGCATATCTGGGAGCGCATTGATGGCTGAGAAGAAGAAGCGCAGTACCGGGTATCACGGCGGGTCGGTCGATACGGTGATCTCCGTCGAGGCCGTTACCAAACAGGCCGCAGCGATCGCCGAGACAGTAACCAGTGAAGACATACTCACGCTGTCAAACGATGAGCCTTACCTCATCTTGGAAGATTTGCATGCTGGTTACGGACGCATGGAAATCCTTCATGGCATCAATCTGGCTGTGGCCCGGAAGCAATCGCTGTGTCTCATCGGCCCGAATGGTGCGGGTAAATCCACGATCCTGCATGCGATCTTCGGTTTCAACAATATCTTCTCTGGCAAGGTGCTTGTTGGCGATGGTCCGGACAAGCGTGAGATCGGCGGGCTTTCGGCCTCCGACAAACTCAAGGAAGTCGGCATAGCCTATATTCTTCAGGATAAGTCCGTCTTCCCCGGCATGACGGTTGAAGAAAACCTCTGGATGGGTGGTTTCCTGAAGTCTACGCCTCAGGATGCAAAGGATGCAGCGGAAAAGGTGTTCGAGAAATACCCGCGACTGGCCGCGCGGCGAAAGCACCAGGCGAAAGTATTGTCTGGCGGTGAGCGACGTCTGCTGGAGATTTCGCGTGCGTTGGTAATGAATCCCGAAATTCTCCTGGTCGATGA
Organism: Pseudomonadota bacterium; assembly: GCA_039030215.1. Lineage (GTDB taxonomy): Bacteria > Pseudomonadota > Alphaproteobacteria > Rhizobiales > Rhizobiaceae > BOKV01. The sequence goes on along the minus strand of JBCCEP010000192.1, from coordinate 5,785 downwards.
ACCGTCAATCGGACTGGAGCCTCGGTTTATCGACATGGTCTTCGATATTCTTCGGGACTTGCAGGAAACCGAGGGCAAGACCATCATAATGGTCGAACAGAATGCAAAGAAAGGCCTGGAATTTGCCGATATCGGCTATGTTCTGGTTTCCGGGGAGGTCGCGATTGCCGGCAAGGGCGATGAACTTCTGGAAAATCCCGACGTCGGCAGATTGTTCCTCGGAGGCTAGGTGCGAGACCTGGCAAATTCGAAAGTAGCTCGACATGATTTCCGTAGACGGACTGGATCACCTTGTTCTGACGGTTGCCGACATTGACCGAACTTGTAAGTTCTACCGGGGAGTTCTGAACATGGACGTCGTCACATTTGGCGACGATCGGAAAGCCCTTGCGTTCGGCGAGCAAAAATTCAATCTGCACCAAGCCGGAAAGGAATTCGAACCTAAGGCAAAACAGCCGACACCGGGTTCGGCAGATATTTGCCTGATCACCTCGACACCAATCTCTGATGTCATTGATCGGTTCAAAAATCTCGGTATTCCGGTAGAGGAAGGCCCAGTACAGCGTACAGGGGCAATGGGACCGATCACTTCTGTCTATGTTCGCGACCCTGACCAGAACCTCTTGGAAATTGCCAATTACGGCAAATAGACACACTCCCTACCAGGAAACTTTACGGCGAGCCCACATGCTTGACCTGATTACGCAAAACATCGAAGAGTTCTGACGAAGCACAAAGCGCAAGAACGATCGTGGGCATAATCGAAATCATAATCATTGTTGGAGCTCTGGCAGGAGGGTTTGTCTCCGGGTTGACCGGATTTGGTACCGGCCTGACGGTGTTGCCGTTCTGGCTTCTAGTCACTGCGCCGACACTGGCGGCACCGCTGGTCGTGATTTGTTCGGTTGTCGGTCAGTTGCAAACCCTGCCTGTCATCTGGCAGTCGATCGACTGGCGAAAAATCTGGCCATACCTTTTGGGAGGGTTGCTGGGCATACCCGTTGGGACGGCGCTGCTTCTTCAGATTAGCGTCCAGGAATTCAAGACGCTAATTGGTTTGCTGCTGGTTGGTTACTGTGTCCTCATGCTCTTTGGACGTTCGGTTCCAAGGATCCGGACACAGAGCCCATGGGCCAACGGTGTGGTTGGCCTGGGCGGAGGCGTGCTTGGCGGTCTCGCGGGATTGTCGGGCGTACTTCCCTCGGTCTGGGCCACCCTTCATGACTGGGGCAAAGAGGAAGCGAGGAGCATATTCCAGACTTTCAACCTGTCGATTCTGTTTGTTGCTGGGCTTTCCCAGGCAATGCAGGGCCTTTTCACCCGCGAATTGTTTTTGCTGGCATTAATCGCATTACCCGGCACGATCGTCGGCGCATGGTTGGGTAAACGGATCTATCTCAAGATCAGCGATGATCGGTACAACCGGATCGTACTGATTCTGCTGTTTGTTGCGGGCGTTTTGTTGATCGGGACGAGTATTCTATCTTGAGAACATTGCATCAAAAGCGGACAGCATTTCATCTTCCGGTACATCCCGCATTCGGGTGGCAATGATCCAGTGATGGCCAAACGGATCGCGCACCCGTCCAGCACGATCTCCATAGAACTGATCGGCGATCGGAAAGATCTCCTCAGCGCCGGCATCCAGTGCTGCCTGAAAGAGGGCATCGGCATCAGCAACATGAAGGTTGAGCACCACGGAGGTGCCGCTCATGTTCTCGGGGCTATGGGAGCCGATGCTGGGCATCTCATCGGCCAGCATGACCTTTGCGCCTTCAATCTCGATCTCCGCATTCATGCAGGTTCCGTCGGGTGTCACCAATCGGGCCCTGATCTCCTTGGCCCCAAAGGCGCGTTCGTACCAGGAGATTGCTTCGCTCGTCTTGGCAACTTGCAGATATGGCGTGATACCACGCATAGGTAACTCCCTTAAACTAGCAGTAACGCTCAGGCCCAATCCACTGGGCGCTCGAATATCGGTCCCCATGTGCCCAGCCTACAGGAAGGACATCATTGATCCGTTCCAGATCAGCCTGCGTCAATGCTAATGTTGCGCCGGACATACTTTCGCGAAGATGGTTGACCGAGCGTGTGCCGGGTATTGGTATAACGTGATCTCCCTGGGCTAGTAGCCAGGCATTTGCCAGACCAGCGGCTGACGTTCCCATCTCCGCAGCGAGATTTCGAAAACCATCCGTGATCTTCAAATTCTCAGTCAGATTCGGTTCCTGGAAACGAGGATTTTGACCCAGGAATGGCAAATCAGCGATCCGCTCTCGCGATACCGGGTTGTCGGTCAACATTGAACGCCCCAAGGGAGAAAAAGCGACGAAAGCCACGCCAAGTTCGGCACAGCTCTGCACCAGTCCTAGGTCGGGATAGCGGGTTGAAAGCGAATATTCCGATTGCACGGCTGCAATCGGGTGAACCGTCATCGCACGCCGCAAGGTTGAAGGCGCAATTTCGGAAAGCCCGATCGCGCGCGTCTTGCCCTTCTCGACAAGCCGGGCAAGATTGGCGACCGTTTCTTCGGGCGTAAAGCGGGGGTCACGCCGGTGAGCATAAAACAGGTCAACGTAATCCACCCCCAGCCGTTGCAGCGACGCGTCCAGTTCGCTTTCGAGATGTTCCGCGGAATTGTCGAAGGTCCGGTTTCCTTCCGCATCACGCCTGATGGTTGCCTTGGTGGCAATCACGAATTCATCTCTGATTCCCGGATGGGATTTCAGATAGCTTCCGATCGCGTTTTCCGATTTGCCCATGCCGTAGACATTTGCTGTGTCCAGATGCGTAACGCCCAATTCGCGGCAGGCATCCAGGATGGCATGGCTTTCGCTCTCATTTGTCGGGCCGTACATGTCGGAAAAGGACATCGCCCCATAACCGATCGCGGAAATCTCCGGTCCGTCGACACCCAATTTGCGCTTTTTCATACTCACTCCGAAATCCTTGTCTGAGTTGCCATCGAGACAACCGTTGCTTGCAGTAATTTGGACAGTCCTATCTTCGAAATGCCCAGCGGTCAAAGAGTCCACCCTGATACCAATTGCGGACGCTTAGTACCAAGAAAAACTATCAAATACCGTGCCTATTCAACTCGGTTGTCGTTAGCATTGATAGATAAAATCTATGAGAAATCGCGTGAAGTTCAATTTTAATATCGCCTGACAGTTCCCCATATCTGTGATGGATAAGGAGTATTCAGATGACAACTAGCGATATTGAGTTTGCGACCCGCGACCAGGTTAATGCACGCAGAAACTATCTTATGGGTCTGTGGGCAGGAAGAATGCTTGGACTCAGGGAGCGTCGGCTCTCGGAATATGTATATGAAGTGATGATCTCGGATCATAAAGAGCCCGGACCGCAGGTTGTTGTCAGAAAACTCAGCCGCGACCTGGCTGCTGCCGGAATGGAGATCGGTGAAGCCGAGGTCCTTCGACAATTGACCATGACCGAGAAGAGTGTTCGGTCCGAATTGCACGCGACCGATTGATTTCCATCTTGTTTGATCTGGAAAGGGTAACGCAATGTCCCAACAAAAGTTCCTCGAAGTACGCTTGGGAATTATTCAGGCAAAAATTCAACAGGTCTCATCACGACCACGCGGCGATGAGATCAGACTCGGTCTGCTCAAGCAGATGAGAGATTCGGTTTCGATGGAAATTCAGAAGCTGGAACATGGAGACAGCTTCGACGTCGGAAAAACAGTGTCCATGGCAACATAGGAGGTTTCATGTTCTGGAAATTTGCAAATCCCGAGAACGCGTCAGATCGTCCAATCAGGAACGAACGCCTGCTGGAACTTGACAGGCGCATGAGCGAATACCTCGTGACAAAACCCCAGACACAGCTTTGGGATCGCGTTCATTCACAGAGGAATGCCGTGCGCAGTGAGATCACCAATCAGGATCCGCGATAAGTCTGTCAAAGGTAGAGGTTTGAGGCGATCAGGAAGAAGATGAGCACGCCAACGACGTCGTTCGTTGTCGTGATGAATACGCCTGTCGCCACTGCCGGATCGAATTTGAGCCGATCTAGTACAATAGGTACCATTGAACCGACAATTGCGGCTTGGATTGTGATTGCGATAAGCGTCAAAGCAGCGGTCGCCGCAAGTGCATGAGGGCGGTCAATCTCCACCAGGATGGACATCAGCAATATGCCAAATGTCACCAGGCAGCCCACGACCGCCCCATTCAACAAGGCCCCGCCAAATTCGCGCAGGATCCGGCCAAGGAGATCTCCCGTCCATAACGCGCCGGCCGACATCGCCTGAACAGTCACAGTGGATGCCTGTATACCGGAATTTCCTGCAAGTGACATAACGATGGGGATCAGTGCGGCGAGGATTGCAGCTTCTGTAAGTGCATCCTCGTACGATCCGACAACCAGCGCTGCGATACCGGCACCGACCAGGCCGCCTGCGAGCCACGGCAGCCGGCTTTTCAGGATACGAATAGGCCCATCTGCAGAAGTTGCCTCGGGATCAAGACCGGCCATGATCTTCATGTCCTCGTCAGCCTCCGCACGCTCGATTTTCCGCAATTCGTCAGCGGTCACCATGCCGACCAGATGTTCTTCCGAGTCCAGCACCGGCAGTACTCTCAGGCGTTGCCGCTTGGCAATCCGGAGTACGTCTTCACGGTCCGTATCAACCCGGACGACTGCTGGGTCAGGGCGGGCGAGATCACCAACGCGGGCATCTGTAGGCGACAGCAGAAGGTCGCGGATTTTCAGATAGCCGGTCAATCGGCCTTCATTATCAACTACATAGGCTGCGTATAGCTTGTCGATAACTTCTGCCTGTTGCCGAATTTCCTCGACCAACTGGCCAATTGTCCAGTCCTGCGGGGCAGCAACAAGGCGGTGCTGCATGATCGCCCCGGCACTATCGGGAGCGTAACTCAAATCGATACGCAAACGCTTGTTATCTGGAGTGCGGGTCAGAACATCCCGGCCAAGACTTCCCGGAGCCTGCGCCAGGAGGTCAGCTGCTGCCTCGGTGTCGAGGCTGGCTGCCGCCCGCGCAACACGATCTCTTAGCGCGTTGTCCAGAAGTGGTTCGGCGACGCTGGCATCGAGTGTACCCAATACATCAAGCAACCTTGTATCGTCGAGGTTTCGGAGCAACTTCCGCGCCTGTTTGGGTCGCAGCCTTAATAACAGTTCGCTGATCTCAGGAACAGGCAGATCACTATTGGCCGGCTCGGCCTGACCGGGCTGAGGCTTTTGACTTTTGGTTTTGCTCATGACTTCAAACCCCGATCCGGCGACATACATTCCCCTCGGCAAGACGTAACGAGGCTACTAAGAAAGCGCAACACAATCGATACAGATCCGTTAGTTGCGGTTTTTTGGAAAGGCGAAATGGTTATAGCCCTCGGCGAGTACTCTCTTTCCTGATTCAGATTTCTATCCGGTAAATGCCGTTCGGATCACTTCTGACATCGCATCACAAATCGGGCCTTTCGCTCCGTTTGCTCTTTGCAGCACGAGATAGGTCGAGTGACGGGTTCCAATGCCTGGCAAAGGACGCAGCCCATCAGTCTGATCTGAGCTGTTCAACAGGCCAGCCGCAATTCCTGCTTGCACAGCGGCGCGGACTCCTGCTGCACTGTCGCTTGTAAAGACGACCTGATACCGCCTACCGGCGTCGTCCAGATCGGAAAGGCAGTCACTGCTTCCCCTGTAGTTATCATGCTCCCAGATGCGTATAGAACCCCATGACTCTGGTACATTCACAGAAACGATACGATCATTCCAGCCAATATTTCTGAGACGT